>JAITDV010000155.1 GCA_031282385.1 Planctomycetaceae bacterium
ATTTCAGTGAAGAAAATAAAATGTAAAAAAGGAAGTTAAGTTTTGCAGCATTTTGAACAAGTGAAAAGTCATATACAAGTAAAAATAACACACCAGAGTGTGAAATTTTTGGCAAGAGAGATGCTCTTCACTTATACATGACCAATAATTCTTTGGTATTTATCACTTCTGTTGGGATTATATTATTCTGTCATTTGTTTGTTTACTTTAGATCGCTGCGTTTTTGTCTGCTTCGTTCTAACCTATTTCCCTTACCCCATCGACAATTTGGTTGTAGAAATTCTGCGACTGCATAGTGGTTACTAGGTTTTATTTTTTTCTTCGGCGGTGTTTATTACTAATTTTAGATTTGAGAGTAGTTGTGGTAATTTGAAAGGTTTAAAAATGTAACCTAATACGCCGGCGGTTTTGGCTCTTGTCATTACATGTCCTCCATCATGTCCGTAACCAGTCATGTAAATAAACGGTACATACTTCAATTTCAACTCTGCACAAACCATCTCATAAAAATTATAAGCCGACATATCCGGTATTTTGACATTACAAATGAAAGCATCATAACGCGTCGTTTCCAACATTTTCAACGCACTTCCTCCATCCGCCACTGTCTCCACCGTACAACCATAATAAAAAAGCAAACGACTCAAATGAGGTCCCAACGATTCATCTGCATCAATCATCAAAATTCGCTTGTTACGCAATATCTCATAAACATTGCAATCAATATCCGACTCCTGACGCGGCAACTCCGGCGTTATTTTTGCTACATGTTTTTGAAATACACTTTGAATATTTCGCGTATTATTTTGAATTGTCTGCAACACTTCTCCAACTTTTTGGCGTAAATTTAAGATAACAGCTTGCAACTCTTCTATCGTCGGATTTGAATTACTAAGCTCACTGTCAAGTAATTCTTGTTGCAATACAGTACACTCGCAAAGTGTAAAATTTAACGGTGCAAAAATATCACAATAAAGCATCTCAATACTCCGAAACGCAATATCCTTCTCCTCAAACGAAATCAAATCCAACGTGTGAATCGCATAAGCAACATCCGCTGCATAAACTTCAAGACGCCTCAAATCATTGTCATTAAACGCATTTCGTTGTTTGCTTTCAACATTGAACGTACCTATAACCTTGCCGTGATACAAAAGCGGAACAGTAATAGAACTCTGTGCTCCAGGCATTCCTTCAATATAATAAATATCTTCCGTAGGGTCTTCCATCAAATAACTTCTAGCATGATACGCAACCCAACCGGTTATTCCATTGCCATCCTGTCTCGCATACAACTGTCGTTTTACAGCTATGTCCGCCATTCCCAACGCCAATAACGGTTCAAGTAAACCGGAACCACAGCGAGATAATATTCTTATTTCAAGCGTGTCGTATTTGAGAATTTCTTTTGCTGATTTTATTATTTTTGCCCGTAGAATATTGATACGTTCAACAGCGGACAGTTTAGCAATATCATTTTGGGTAATGTCAGCCAACTCTTTTCCGGCTTCACGCAATTTTATTTTAAATACTTCTTCTTGATATTGATCGGTAACATTCCGCAATTCTACGACAAAATTGGCAACATTATTGTTTTGGTCAAGAACCGGAGTTATGCTCATGTTCAGGAAACGACCAGGTTTTTTTTGACAAAGTATAGTGGATGTTGGTTTACGGGTACGTCTTATTGTGTCGAAAGGGCAATAATCAGGTCCACGCAACTCAGGTCTGCCAAGCGGAATATAGAATTTGTTGTTTAACAGATTATCGGTATCACACCAATCCCGAAACTGACGATTACACCAAAGAATTTTTTGATCCGTACCAACCCAAGCAAGTGCTGTTGGTATATTTTCCAGTACTTTTTGTTCCTGACTATGAACAGGATCGGTCGGATTTTTGGCTGCAGGCTCTGTCATAATTTTTACCTCACGATAACCGAACGTACTTTAGACTTCGGAAACACAAGGAATGTTAATGCAGGCTTGCCGATAAGTAAGCCCGCAAGAATTGCCGAAAACTAAAGTGTGAACAGTTGAATATATTCTGTTACAAAAAATAAGTAACAGAAAATTAAATCAAATAAAAATAAAATCAAGACGGTTTATCGCGTTTCAAAATTGTACATGAAATTATTTAAATATATTGTGCAAAATATAAAAAACAAATTCAATCAATACAAGTAACAAAAATAATCAGTCTGTTGCGTATAACTAATTGATATTATCCGCAAAACAGATACTTCAATAATATCCATACACATGCATCAATAAACCAAATTCTATAATCAGTCAGAATTGTAACGTTTTAAACTGCTCACACTTTAAATTTCATTTGCTACCTGCTTACTTATCGGCAAGCAGGCGAAGGTAAAGGAAAATTCACGTGTGAACAGTTTAAAAGTTTATGAAGTTATATGGTTTATATTGTTTTTATGATTGCTTCAGCCATTTCGTTTGTTCCTACTGCGGTTTTGTCATTGGGGTCGGCTTTTAAGTCGTAAGTTACGTACTTACCTTCCGCAATAATAGCAGCAACCGCATCCTCCAATTTTTTAGCGGCTGAATATTCATTGAGATGTTTCAACATGAGTACACCTGAAAGAATTAATGCTGTAGGATTGACTTTATTTTGACCTTTATATTTTGGAGCGGAACCGTGTGTTGCTTCGAATATTGCAACGTTATTACCAATATTAGCGCCAGGGGCAACCCCTAAACCGCCAACAAGTCCCGCACATAAATCACTCAAAATATCACCATAAAGATTCGGCAATACAAGAACATCATAAAGCTCAGGTTTTTGGACAAGTTGCATGCACATATTGTCAACAATTCTGTCGTCAAATTCGATATCCGAATATTCAGCGGCAACTTGCCGCGCTATTTCAAGAAATAAACCATCAGTGTATTTCATAATATTTGCTTTATGAACCGCCGTAACTTTTTTTCGTCCGTTTTCTTTGGCATAATCGAATGCCGCACGTACTATACGTTTCGTTCCAGAAATACTGATAGGTTTAATGGAGATACCTGTTTCTGTCGGCAACGTCATAATTTTTCTGCCGGTTGTGTGTGTATTGATGGCGTTTATTATGTCATTTGTTTTGCCGTGTTCAAATTCTATTCCGGCGTAAAGGTCTTCAGTATTTTCGCGGAATAGAACGAGGTTAATAGGAGTGTTGTTGTAGTATGTTCGGACTCCTTTGTAAGTTTTACAAGGACGGATGCAAGCATACAGATCAAGTTCTTGACGCAAGTGAACGTTGATACTCCTGAATCCTGTACCAACCGGAGTTGTAATTGGGGCTTTGAGTGCGCAATGCGTACGTCGAATACTTTGCAATACAGAATCCGGCAATGGTGTACCGAATTTTTTTATAACATCAATTCCTGCTTCCTGAATATCCCATTTGATTTTAACGCCCGTAGCGTCAATACATTTACGTGCAACCGACGCCAATTCAGGACCAACGCCATCACCTGTAATCAATGTAACTTCATGTGTCATATTTGTAGATTTTATAATTTGCGTAACTAATTAGCGATTGTTTTAAACTGTTCACACTTGAATTTTCCTTTACCGTCGTCTGCTTATCTATCGGAAAACAGGCTTTTACACTCTTGAGTTGCACAATTTATAGTACGGGCAGTATAAGTTTACAGGTTATGAAAATGTCTAAAATTTGCGAACCAACACGCAGGCGGAATCGTAACGAATCGCAGGATCGTTTTGTTTCTATTTTTACAAACTTTGTGTCTGTACCGATTCTCAAGCAATCATTGCGCTATTACTGTTTTCGCGTCTGCCTTCACCAATTTCGCACAACATTAATGAAAAGATGAAAATTCAATACCGTTACTAAATAGTTACTAATTTGAAATAATTGTTAAATTTAAATTGCCCGACCAAGTTATCGGACAAAACGTTAAACTGTTTTAAACCGTTCGCACTTGAAATTTCGTTAACTTGTGCGGTTTATTTTATCTATCAGCAAGTCCGCATTTCACGTTTTTGAGCTATCGAACTTTAACGATTGTTTGGCATATTTTATTTTCTAAGTAACAAAGACACAACACACCACATCAAAAAACAAAAATTGTCAAAATATAATTTAAACTGTTCACACTTTAATTTTCCTTCACCGCCGCCTGCGTACCTAGTGGAAAGCAGGCTTTTATGCTCTTGAATCACGCAATTAATAGTACGAACGGTATATGTATTTTAGATTGTATCGGTGAATGTTTGTTCGACATAGTTGAAAGCAAAAATTCCGATGAATAAAAAAGATAACGCTACAATTATTCCCGATAATATTGATACAGGTGAAATCATAAAATTATTTGTACCAAAACACATATAACGGTAAATTTCAATTGCTGGCACCAGCGGGTTAAGTGAAAACCAAAATTGCCATCGTTCCGGTACTAGCGAAAGCGGAAAAAGAACGGCAGACGCATACATCCAAAGTTGTGTAAAAAATGGTAACGCCAAAATAATATCTCGATATTTTGTTGTCAACGACGCCGTTAAAATGCCAAGTCCAAACGCAAGCAACGCAACATAAAATACAAGTAACGGAAGAAAAAATATAAACAATGTTGGGCGAACTGATCCGCCGTTAATAATGTAAATCAAATAAAAAAATATAAAAAGAGAAAGTTGAAGAACAAACCGCATCAAATTACTGATTATAGATGCAATCGGAATAACCAATCGTGGAAAATAAATCTTCTTAAATACCTCACGATTATCAATAAAAAATTGCGAAGTATGCAGAAAACAGTACAAAAAATAATTCCAAAGCGTAATACCAGAAAGATAAAATAACGGTGTTGGTATTTCATCTGTCTTGATTCCAATGATTCCGCCAAACACTATTGTAAAAACTATTGTCATCAGAAATGGTTGCAGTAACCACCAAATCATTCCAAGAACCGTCTGCTTGTAAAGCACAACAAAATCACGATAAACATAAAGCCAAATCAAATACCGATAACGCCACAATTCAAAAAAATCTATCCGAAAACTTGCCCGTTTGGATTCAATAACGGTTATTTGCGATTGTAAATTGCTATGGACAATTTGATCTTTTTGAGTTACAGTTTGTTGTTTGTTCATTTTGTTATTTTCTAATTTACATTGTGTGTACAATTAATATATAAGAAAATTCCGTTGCTTAATTTTCTAATTTTTATTTGGCGGCAATGATAAGCGATTTTGAAATTTGTGTCAAGTTGCATTTGACGCTGGGATATTTATTTTGATTTTATAGTCTTTACAGATGCTGCTGTTGTTAGTATAATTTTCGAACTTTGATTGACATAATTGAGATGAATGTTATTAACGATTTTAAAATATCAAACGTTATACTTGTTCCGCCAATAATGATTAAGTTATCAGATGTTGAAATTATTCCGGTTGTGATTCCTGTTTCTGCACACTTGGATGGACCGACATTGTTCGGTACTGCTCGCGGGTTAGGTCGTAATGGGATTCCGGTTCATGTGATTGCTCGCGGAAATTATCCTATTGCCCGAACCTCGCGATACATTAAAACAATGATAAATTTTCCAAATGATCCGCCGGACGAAATCTGGAAAGAAACATTGATTACTTTATCTCAAAAAATTAATAAAACACAATCAAAACCAATAATGATTTTTTGTACAGAAAATGATTTGTATAGATTCGCTCCAATGCAAAATTTTCTTGAACAACATTTTCAATTATTGCCGTCTTTTGATGAGACTTTTAAGTTTCTTGAGAAAGATAAACAACTTCCGATTGCCGAACAAGCCGGTTTTCTTGTCCCGAAATCAAAAATTCTAGTAACAAAATCCGACCTCGAACTCGTAATTGATACATTTAATTTTCCAATAATTGTTAAACCGCTCGCAAGACATACTGTCGGAATTTTTGAGTATAAAGGATTAATTGTGGAGTTGCGGGACAAGGCGAATGAAATTATCGAAAAATATATTGATGAACCGCCAACTGTTCTGATTGCGCAAGAATATATCAAAGGAACAGACAACGATGTACTTTTTTTTATGGGCAGTTCCGATCAGAACGGTGATGTCCGTGCATTTGTAACAGGTCGAAAACTCCGACAAAATCCGCCGTCAAGCGGAATGATGGCTTGTGGTTATATTGAACAATTGCCGGAGTTGGAGGCGAAGGCAAGGGCGTTGTGCAAACTTTATAAAATAAACGGTTTCATCGGAATTGAATGTAAACGCCCGCCTGACACTAATGATTATTTTTATATCGAGACAAGTTTCAGACCTGAAATATTTACTGAGTTGGCGGAAGGTGCAGGTGTGAATCTTATCTATGACGTTTATGCCGCCAAGCTCGGACAAACTTGCACAATCAAAAAAACTACAGACAAAGGTTCATGGTACGACTTGTTTGCCGATTACGAATCAATACAATCACAAGTAAGACAAGGAAAAACAACTTGGCGCACTTTATTGAAAAAATTACCAAGACCAATAACATATTCGCACTTTGCATTCGACGATCCGTTACCATTTGTCGTCCGCCTACTAGAAAAAATCAAAACAAAAATCAAATCGACACTTTTCACAGATAAAACACGAAATTAAAGATAATTATTCAGTCGTGATATTATTGCGTATTATTGAATTTTTCGAATTCTAACAGATTTGGTGTTTAATTATAGTTTTTTTTTATGTTTGTTGATATTGGCAAGTATGAATAATTTAAGTAAAATAATTGCCGTTACAAAATTGCCCTTCAGAAATGGTATCATTTCACACAATGCGTGATTCAAAAGCGCAAATGTTTGCTTTCCGGCTGGGAAACAAACGGCGGTAAAGGAAGTTTAAAGTGTGAACAGTTTAAATTATGTTGTCCTTGAAATGTGTTGTCAGACTAGTGTATTAATGATCAATTTGGATAATACGTTATAGTTAACATAACAATCCTTTGCCATCATTAATTTTCTAGCGGGTAAAAAAGGTTAAGGAAAAATAGAAACAACAAATCGTATTTTAATAAAATTCAAACAAATTTTAGATTATTTTATAAAAATGTATATGAACAAAATACTTTATTTTTTTAGTCAACTTCCTAGTCGTATTTATTGGAAAATAAAAAATACAATACTTCGATGGCGTGGTTGTGATTTTGCGGATTTTCGTGATCCCTCTTTTGGGTTTGAAATTGGTTATACGTACAGACCTTCATCTGTTATAGAGTTTCGTAGGATAATGCGTAAGGTGGATCGGGAATTCTTGCCGTTTGAGCAGATGTCTTTTTTTGATGCGGGATTCGGTAAGGGGGCAACATTAATTGAAGCTATGAAAATTGGCATACCAGTAGTTGGCGGAGTTGAGCTTTCGGAGACCATGTTTGAAATTTGCCAAAAAAACCTAAAAATTCTCGGCAGAGAAAGAGAAAGTACAAAACTATACCGGGGCAACGCCGCAACAATGACAGAACAACTTGATGACTTTAACTTGTTCTATTTTGCTAATCCGTTTCCTGAATCGGTTATGAAACAATATATCCAGAATATTATTGATTCTGCCAAACGTAAGCCGCGTAAGTTGATTATGGTTTATTATCATGCAACTTTGCATCATGTGCTTGAAGCTGCGGGTTTGCGGTTGTTGTATAGTTATCAGGTAAAGGTACTGTTCCGCCCGGAAGCAATCTCATTAAACAAAATCTACTGTTTGCCCGATGAAATGAACAATAGTACAGTCAAAAATTAAATGAATTATTGTAACGAAAAATAATTTGTGTAATGTCGTGTTGTAGTGTAAATTGAATAGCTTAATAATATGCGGATACTTATTGAAGTAGATGTTGTCAAATAAATCGGAAATGAGATAATTGGGCGCAGTATGCTGTTCGTATTGTAAATTGCGAGACTCAAAAGCGTAAGAGCTTGCTTTTCGATAAGTAAGCAAACGGAGGTAAACGAAATTTAAAGAGTGAACAGTTTAATAGACCTTTTCGCTAACCTGTAGGAGACCACTCCTGACCCCTCCGAAGGAGGGGAATAATTCCCCTCACTCGGAGGCGGATTCTTATTCTCCTCATTCGGAGGGGTTAGGGGTGGTCTCGGAGGAGTTAAAGGCGGTTTTTCGTTGTAGTTTTTTTGTTGCGTTGATGTATTTTTAGGTTAGAGAAAAGGTCTAATAAAGTTGCTGTGAGAGTGAAGGAGTTTTTTTAGCGGATATAATTTATTACTTGTTAATCTTGAATTGCCGATTACTGGAACTGATTATTTGCTGCAAAATACGGCAAATCTTTCAGGACAAATCTGAAAATGTTGATTGGTTTGAAAGCAATAGTTATAAATTTATTGCCGTTTGTAAATAATCATCTAGGTAGAAAAAAAACAACAAATTAATTTGATCTTAATTTATAATCTGTAATCAATAATTTATGTCAACAACTAACGAAGCGAAAACGCATATTAAACATCTGTTTAACGGCGTTGGACTGAACATGATCAATATTAGTATTGGTATTGTGGTTGGTTTGGTATTGACGCCTTTTTTTGTTAAGTCGTTGGGAACGCGGCATTATGGGATCAACGAGACAATTGCGATATTTGTTGGTTGTTTTATGCTTCTTGATTTAGGAATTGATTCTGCGGTTTCGCGATTTTTTACTTTGCATTATGCGAAGAAAGAAAAGGCGGAATGTCTTGAGATTTCCAATACTGCGTTTTTTCTTTTTTTGTTATTTGGTATTGTGGGGTCGGTTTGTATTATTTTGTTTGCTGTTGCGATTTATCTTATTTATCCTGACATGCAAGACAGACTTCTTTTTTTTCATGTGTTGTTAATTAACGGTATTGCGTTTGGATTGACATTTTTGTCGAAGGTATTTGGCGGTGTTGTTAATGGAACGATGAATCAACAATTAACGGGTATACGTGATGTATTTATTCGATTTTTTGGAGCGGTATTGACGTTTATTGTTGTTTATTGTGGGGGTCGGTTGTATGCGATTTCGTTTGTTAATTTCGGGATTGTAGTACTCAATTTATTTTGGACATATCGACTGGCAAAATATGTGTTTCCTGAATTTGTGATTTCGCGGTTGTTGTTCAAAGTGCATTGGCTTAGTAAATTATTTAGTTTTGCTTTTGCGACGTTTATTGTTTTTGTTGGTGATACGATAGCGAGTCGCGGCGGTATTTTTGTTATTGGTGCGATAATTTCGTTAGAGGCGGTTACACCGTTTATTGCAGTTAGTGTTAAACTTTGTGAGCTTTATTCTTCTTTAATGGCAACCATTAGCGGCGGTTGGTTAATATCTTGGCTGACGTATTTGTATGCCAATAATGAGAAAAAACTGATCGATGAATCAATGAGATTAGCAGTTAAGGTTTGTACATATTCGGCGAGTTTTATGTTTTTTGGACTTATAGTTTGGTCACGCGATTTTATTATGCGGTGGATGGGTGAGGAATTTCTTGTTGCGTATTTAAGTTTAGTGATTATGGCAACAGAACATTGGATCGTGTTTTGTAATATGCCGAATACAAAATTTTTATTTGCGGTGGCAAAACATCGTGTTCTTGCGTATTGTAATCTTGTTGGGTCTATTATTCAGGTTGTATTGATGATAATTTTTGTCAAACTTGGCTGGGGAATAACGGGAGTTGCGTTGGGGTATCTTCTGGTGTCGATTCCGGTTCGCGGAATAATTATACCAATTTATGTTTCAAGAATAAGGCAAACAAATTTCGTCAAATATTATTTGAGTATAATTTCTTATATTTTAACGGCAATGTTGGGATTTGTTATTCCTTTCTTAATTTCGCAACAACTGCTTGCTCCAAATTACAAATACCTTATGATAACAGGAATTCTAAGTGTAATTTGTTATTTCCCATTTGTATTCTTTTTCGGTTTCAATAAAACAGAAAAACAAAAAATTACAAATATAATTTTGTCATCATTAACAAAAAATAGTTGAATAATTATTTCAAATTTTGTGTGAGAGTCTGATTAAGATGAATGCTTGTAAAAAATTTTACCTTTTTATTAAAAATGACGCATGAGAAGTATCTTAAACCTGCGGTTATTCGGACAATAAAGCGGCTTGATTTACGCGCTCAATTTATAATTCGTGGTTTTATGCATGGATTACATTCGAGTCCGTTGCATGGATTTTCAGTTGAGTTTAGCGAGCATCGTAAGTACACGCAAGGTGATGATCCGAATGATATTGATTGGCTTGTTTATGCTAAGACGGAAAAGTATTATGTCAAGAAATATGAGTCGGAGACAAATTTATTTGGTTATCTTGTTGTTGACACGAGTCGTTCGATGGGATATACGTATCGGCAGGAGATGACAAAATTTGAGTATTCGATTTGTGTGGCAGCTGCGCTTGCTTATTTGATGGTTCAGCAACAAGACCCGGTTGGTTTAGTTACGTTTGACAAGCGGATTATAAATTCAATCAAACCTAAAGCGAGTCGAAAACAACTTGGTGAGATTCTTTCGGTGTTATCGAATCTTAGTCCGGCGACGGAGACGGATATTTCGGCTTCGTTATTGCAGCTTGCGGCAATGTTGAGGCGGCAGAGTTTAGTGATGGTTTTTAGTGATTTGCTTGGTGATTTGGATAGTATTCTTTGGAGTTTGCATCGGTTGCGGCATTCGGGGCATGATGTGATTTTGTTTCATGTGTTGGATGAGGCGGAGGCAAATTTTCCGTTTCATGGACAAGTAGATTTCTTCGATCCTGAATCTGGTGAAAATATCCCTACGAATGCGGATGAAATAAGGGCAGACTATATAACATCGATCAATGATTTTAGAAATCGTATTCAAAGTGATTGTGCGAAGAGCCGAATCGACTATGTGAAACTTGACACAAGCATTCAATTTGACAAAGCGTTAATTGAATATCTGACACGCCGTAGTGCTAGACGTTGATATGCTATACCCTTTTTACATAAAAAAACCTTTTTCGTTACAAAAAAAGTTTTTTAAAGTAAAAAGAGTATATGTCTCCAACACGTACTCAAGGGTGATCTATATCCCATATCGAAGTTGGCTTTCTTACTTGGTAATCTGTTAAACTTGTATCATATTGATCGAAAGATTTTTGTTTTGTCGTCAAAGCGTAATTCATATTATTTCCTTTTTTATTTTTCGTACTGTTTTATTGCATTCCGTTGTTCTGGTACACGTCTCAAAAGTTCATCGTGAGCTTTTTTCATTATTGTTTTGAATTCACGCCGTTGTTCTTCGTCCCATTGGTTAAGCCGCCATTTTAACGAAAGGGACAATTGTTGTAATTCCCCCGCTTCGTCTATCTCTTTTGAAGCGGCGTAGTTTGCCGCAGCTTGATAAACGGCGATACGTCCGTTACGTTGTTTTTCAATGCCGCCGACAAAACCATATTTTTGATCGAGAGTATTCCAGATTTGTCCTAATTTTCGTCCAAGTCCGGTTGAATATTTTTCGGGCAACTTCGGAGGATCATAAGGTGTATTACAAAGAATCGGTATGCCGAAATTCAATTTCTCTGGCAATGTAGGTTTACCATAAAGCCTGTCAATTGAAACAGACGACACTATTGTATTGAAACTATAATTCCGATCTATCTTGACAAAATAATATCCGGGTCCTGTAACAACAAATTGCTTGTGAACGCCGCCCCAAAAATCACGTACTCTAAATTTTGTAAGAGGTCGATATTTTGAGACGTGTGATTCGGCTATTTTGGAATAATTTTGCCATTCAGAAAATTTGTATCGAGGCCATTCTTCCATCTTCCAATTTTGACGCGACTGATATACCTCAATAAGATAATCCCGCATCCGATTGCTGCTAACATGTCCGTCTTTGTTAAAAAAATACATTCCAACACGATACGTTCCAGGCTCGCGTATCCGTAATAAATACCAAATATCAGGACCATCTAAACTCCAAGAATAAGCCTCGCCATGATCATCCCATTCTGCTTGACGACGATAACCATACCAAGGATTGTAAAGTGTTCTTGGATTGTCTGTTTTGATCCATTGAATCCAACGGCGGATTGCGTCATCTTCTTCTTTGAAATTCGGTCCTATAAATTCGTGAACGCTATAATACTCTGTCGTAAAATAAATAGGATGATCAAACGGAGCAACTACTGCACAAAGTACCGCCCAATCCCTAAACGTACGCCCGATCCAATCACCTTGCGTTTTCCAATCTTCACCAAGATACGACGCATAAACTTTGGGTAACGGAGTTTTCAATCTCTCAAGTTTTTTCTGCATCAATTTTAATTCTTCTATTGTCGACGACTTGATTTTTGAGGGCAATTTCGCAAAATCATTTTGCGCAACAGAAAATAATTTATCTTTATTAAATTTAGTTTTAAGCGGTTTTCGATCAACTAATTTATACGGTTTAGTTGGTTTAATAATTCCGCCGCCGTAGAAACCAACTAGATAATCGCCTTCACTCAACATCAGAATTTTCGTTACAAAATTATCCGGTAAATCCATTTTGGTAGAATACGCTTGACGTCCGGTTTTTTGATCGGCGATTACAAATCCGTTTTGTCTGGTGCCGATCCAAATTACGCCTTGCTCATCTTCCGAAATACAAGTCAAATAATCTTCGGGCAAAAGTTTATCCATTATTTCTTTTGGTGCTTGTTTAAAATCTTTCGGCGCGCCGCCGTAAAGTCCACGAACTTTATCCGAGTAATCCTTGCCGCGCCAATACACAATTTTACTAAAGTCACTATTCGCTTTCACAAGTCCGGCACT
>JAITDV010000170.1 GCA_031282385.1 Planctomycetaceae bacterium
AAGAAGATGCCTCCGAAGGAGGGGAATAAGAAGATGCCTCCGAAGGAGGCGAATAAGAAGATGCCTCCGAAGGAGGCGAATAAGGAGACGCCTCCGAAAGGCGAATAAGGGACGCCTCCTTCGGAGGCGAATATTCCCCTCCTTCGGAGGGGTCAGGGGTGGTCTCCTACAGGTTAGCGAAAAGGTCTATTAATGGATTTTTACGGAAGTTTACAAATAAATAATTTGTGAACATTTATCGAATTCCGAATTTTTGTAACACTTTTTAACCTTAAATTATGATCATGAAAAAAACCAAACAAGCGTTTACGTTGATAGAGTTGATGGTAGTGTGTGTGATAATTGCATTGCTTGCAATGCTTGCATCGACGGCGTATTTTGGCGCAATGCAAATGGCTCGTGAAGTAAAAACAATCGGCACTATCTCAAAACTAGATGCGGCTATTTCTGATATCTACGAATCATACGAATTCAGATTCGAACACATCGAAGACGCTCTGAACAAAGATTCTCAACAGAATTTTGACCAAATCAAATCTTTGTTAAGTGAAGTTGACATAATTAAATTTAAGCGGTCGTTAATGTACGATCTAATGCGAATGGAGATGCCATCAAATCGTGTGGAAGTAATTGATGCCCCAAAGAATGTTTCTATTCCCAATCATATTAATATTACTTTTAAATTGGAAGTTCCAGCGGTTAAAAATGTTTACAAGGCAATTGTTTCTGAGGAATCTACGTCAGACTTGGCAACACAATCGGCGGAGCTTTTATATTTGATAATTGCGAATTTGGATCCGGAGGCGTTGGAGAATTTTACTGCGTCAGAGATTGGTGATACGGATGGTAATGGACTTTCGGAATTTATTGATGGTTGGGGCAGACCGATTGCATTTATAAGGTTCGCGCCTGGATTCACCGACACTGATAGACAACCGGATCTTATTCGCTATAGAAAAAAATGGAATTTGTCAACAGAAGGTATAAAAGATATGATTACTGATTTGACTGATGATCGGAAAGCTGAAATTATCAATCAATGGCAAGACCCATTTGATCCGGAAATGTTGGCTAGCGGCTCGTGGTTTCTTTATCCAGTAATAATGTCAGCAGGTCGAGATGGTAAATTCGGAATTGTAATTACGCGAACTGGCAACGACGAGAAACCAGTATCAACTTACGATCCGTTTTCCAGCGGTGGTACAATTGGAGTACCTGACGGTGACGGTTCTTACGATAACATTCACAATCATTCAACTTTTAGGTGAGGTTAAATTATGAAATTACGAGATAGATTTGATTTTATTTTTTTTGGTATGACGCTTGTTGAGTTATTGGTTGTGATGGCGATCATGGCGATACTTGTTGCGTTTAGTGTTCCGGCGTTGAAGCCGATGTTGGAGTCGCAAAGAGCAGCAAACGGCGCAAGAGTTGTTGCAATGACATTGCAACAAACACGCTTAAAAGCAATGCGCGAAAACCGTCCTTGCGGTGTTGAATTCATGCGATTTGAAAGCGAAAAAGGCGTCTCTTTGCAAATGAGAACCGTAAAAGATTCGCCCAATTTCATTCGGTTGGTTGTAAACGGCTATGAAGTTCGATGTATAGTTAAAGTTACTGCTGATAACAATGGTACTGCCGACATTGTACTTGTTAAAAAAAAGCCAACGGACACCGTATGGAAAGAACTAGCACAAGATGATCCGACTAGAGCGATATGGGAACGAAGAGTTACGAATAAATTGCAAATTCAATTTAACAGGCAGGGTCAATGGTATGATGTGATTAATAGTTATCAAATTAGCGGTTTTGGTACCGAGGATTTGCCAGCTGATAATACAGCCGCAGAACCTGAATATTCAGATGCAGTTGAATTTAAGGTAACCCAAAGACCAGCTTCTATGCTCAACTCCGTAACAGTGTTACCGCGCGGTACCGTGATAGATTTACAACATTCTGGACACGAAGAAACTATGCAGCCAAATAATGGACGTGATGTTTTATTTCCACAACGATCAAATCATTTAATGCGACAAAGTGTGATAGTAATGTTTTCGCCTGCGGGTTATGTTGATAGATTTTACACTGATGGCAATATTGATAGTGGTGAAAAGATCAATCCTGATGAGATAATAACCGTCACACACAAGCCTTTTCGCGGAGTATTTTATTTCCTTGTTGGCGAGTGGGATAAGATTAATGGTGGTGAAGATGGTAAAAATAATCTGGAAACACAATCGAATTTCTGGGTAACAATCAAAGACCGCGACGGCACCGTAAGAATTTCACCAAACGCAGAAATAGATGACGCCCGAAAACACGCCCGTGCCGATTTATACAACAACATCGGAGGATTGTGAATTTTGGATAATTTTTGCAAGAGCATATCCAGAATTGCCCGTTTATTCAAAAGTTGTTAATCAACTGAAAATACTAATTGACCATACTTGAATTTTGTTTTTTGTAACTATTCAATTGAAATGTGTGAAATTCACGTAGGCATTGTTAAGAATCGGCGTAAATAAATAACTGTTTCTGTCCTGTAGGAACAAAATGTGTATAACCAGTAGTGTTGCGATAACGCAACCGCCAAAGAACAATTAACCAAATCTAAATTATGAAAAATTACAAATCAGGAATGACGTTATTGGAGGTGATAGCGTCGATGTTTATTATTTGTATAGGATTGTTGAGTGTATTGATGGTAATTCCATACGGCGCCTATCAAGTTTCCAAAGCCCGCAACGCCGAATACATCTCAAACATGTTAGCCGCCGGAGCAGAAGACCTGCAAATCGCCGGTTGGAATGAAATCGTTACAAAAAAAGAAGGCGTCGGCAAAGCTGATTTCGGCAATAGTACAACTGCTAAAATTCATATCCTAGATCCATTTGTAACATATAATTTAGATAATGATATCTTTGAGACGCTGGAAAATACAAACTTCAAAGAAGCAATGAGCGGCAAGGATGATATCCTCTACATACTAAAAGAAGATGCACGTACTGAAATAACAGATAACCGAGGTAGCGGACAATATTCTTATTTCGTTACAATAAAACCAAAACAATTCGTTAGCAGAAAATTTATAGGACTTACTAATAACTTTGATCTAACACAATACGAGACCATTACCGCAATCGAATTCACAACAGACTTGCTTGGCTGTTATCAGAGAGTTGATACAGGAGATACAGACGATCCAGGAAAACCATTTGAAGTTATTCCTGAAAGCGCAGAATATTATTTGAAAGCTGCAAAATTTACGATTGATAATACGATTAATGATAATAAGACAAAAATTAATTTTTCCAATACAAAATATGTGTTTTTAACTTGGACAACAATAGCACAAACTAGTTCTAAAGATCCTCGTCTAAATACGACTCAAAGAGTAATAATGCGTCGTGGTGAATGGTGCAAAATAGTAAGTGCAAATAATAACAATGGTAAGCAAGATATCATAGTATTATCAAATGATGTTGCATCAATTAAGAACAGTAGACTTGCAGAAAATTTACCTGATAATAATGTGCGAATATTTGTATTTCCCGGCGTTATGTATCACAAGCGGATTTATGATTGAGATTGTTTTTTGGTTTAATTTTTTGAATGTTTGAAACTGTTTATTTGAAGAAGTATATTAGACCTTTTCACTAACCTAAAAATACATCAACGTAACAAAAAACCTACAACGAAAAACCGCCTTTAACTCCTCCGAGACCACCCCTAACCCCTCCGAAGGAGGGGAATAAGAAGATGCCTCCGAAGGTGGGGAATAAGAAGACGCCTCCTTCGGAGGCGAATAATTCCCCTCCTTTGGAGGGGTCAGGGGTGGTTTCCTACAGGTTATCGAAAAGGTCTAGTTTTTTGGGTTAATTGATTGTAACTATTAGACCTGTTCACTAACCTAAAAATACATCAACGTAACAAAAAACCTACAACGAAAAACCGCCTTTAACTCCTCCGAGACCACCCCTAACCCCTCCGAAGGAGGGGAATAAGAAGACGCCTCCTTCGGAGG
>JAITDV010000191.1 GCA_031282385.1 Planctomycetaceae bacterium
TCGTTTGCAATGGCGATCCATTCCAAATGATGACCGATAAGAGTAATCGCGTCGAGAGTTTTGTCTCCGTAAAGAAATCCTTTTTGTCCTGTTTTTCCCCAGTCTCTTTCCCACGTTCCATCAGGAAGTTGATTTTTTTCTACAATTTTTGCAACATTTTTAATCCATTGTTCCGCACGGTTCCGGTTTTTTTCGGAAAGAATCGGCAAACCGGTAATATATCGCGTCAACGGCGGATTAACATGAAAAACATCATACCGAAACGTCTGATAAAAATAAGCCGCCGCCCCAACATGCGCCACCTCCGTCCGATTAACCGATGTCCGATATGATAAGGGAACCTCTAAAAATTCATTTTTAATCACGCGTTTTTTATTGAAGGATTCCTGTCCCTAATGTCCCATTTGTCCCTAATGTCCCTGTACGAAAAATATTAGGGACATTAGGGACGGTAGGGACTAATGGGACAAGGACAAATTGATATTAGGTAAAAGGTATTTTTAGAGGTTCCCTAACACAACCAATAAACATAATTGAACACACAATAGCAAAATCAAAAGACTTTTTTTCATAAATATTAAAAACGCAAATGAACGGAAATTCACGGACAAACACAAATAACGTAATTGCGAGCAAAATAATCACCCATTATCTTCGTTTTGGTAGATTGTTTCAATCATATCACAACAACACTACTTGCTTTATCCTGTTATAAATTGATTGTTTTTGCGTTACATACTTTATGGTAACCACGATTCTTCTCAAGGTTTACAAAGTTGTCAGATTGAAAAAGACCATTTTATTACAGAATACAGTATAGACAAATATTATTTGCGTGTGATTCCTAAAGTTTGTCGATATCTATATCGCCTTTGCCGGCCGTGATAAGAACATCAATTTGAGGAGTATTGCCATTGTTGTCAATTTGGTCAATGCCATTACTGTACAATTGATATGATTTTTCTTGAACAATGTACACGTATGGTTGTTTCCAAGGGTCAATAAGAAGCGATGGCGAACATTTAATATCTTTAAGCGTTTCTGGGTACTTGCCGAAAGATATTCGATACAATTCCAACTCAAATGCAATATGACATATATCAAAACAAGCGTGTATCACAAAAATTCGATTATTCTGGATTTCTATTGACCTTTTATTAACAGAATCATATTGATTATTGGCAGACGAATTTGGTAATCGACCAACGGTAACCGATGCCGATTCAATATGATCTTTCAACCTTGAAAAAAACATTGAATCTGATTCTTTCAAATCATTTGGTCGAGAACGCAGATATTTGTACAGTAACACATTACCTTGCATTACAAAAACAGAACCCATATTTTGGTCTTCTATATCTCCTCCGTAACAAATTGCTTTACCAAGACTAATCAAAAGACTGACATTTTCTAATACTGCGTGAGTATTCTTCTCATTTGCCGATTGCGTACATAAATCTCGTAACAATGTCGCCAATGGTTTAAAATGCAAAAAAGTATCACGTCCATGTTCTTTGTATGCATTAGGGCGATATTCATCTTGAAGAATAATTTCTCCTTGTAAAATATCTTTCAACTCTTCAATTATGTCCATCAGGGGCTCGGTAAAAACTTTTTTTTGTTCAGAAGTTATGTTAACTTTAATTGGGTAAGCTTTTTGTGCTTTTGCTCCCAACTCAACCAAACGCGCATAGCCATTGCTTGAGTTAATTTTTGTTTTACTAATTGACGAACTCGGCTTATTATAAAATATCCTGAATATCAAAATATTCAAGATCACAACCACGAGTACAACACAAATTAGTTTAATATAGAATTTCGTTCTTTTTAATTTCATTGTTTTTTATTTTTTTGGGAAAATAAGGATTTTAGTTGCGATTTTCTTATCTTCTAAACTTTTGGGCTACAATTCGTAGTGGAATGTTGAGAATAAAATCCTCGCCCTCAGAATCAGAACAAAAAACGGTAACTCTACCTCTCATCTCCTTGTCAGCAAAGTCGCTGGAAAAAGATTTGTGCGATAACGAGAAAACCACTTTCTCGTTACTTCCTTCAACGCATTGATAATTGACGACATCTCTGAGAGACTCGCAAACAACTATTTTTTGGATATTAACACGCGTTTCAGATTTTCTTGATAGGACAGCAATTGTTTCCTTATGTTCATTAGAATTGAAAAATTCTTGTTCAACAATCACTTTACCAAAATCAAGCACAGATGGAGTAGAATAGACATTACCATAAACAACTCCAACTACGTTTGCAAAATAACTATTTTGTGTATCCTCATCAATAACTTTTAACGATTCAAAAAAAGTACCGAGTGGTATCTGAGCAGAAACGCCGACACTAATATATCTTGTCAAATCTTGATTTTGTAATATACTTGCAGTCAAGAAATTCGCTTCAAGTAAAACACTCCAATTTTGATTCACTAGCGGTATGTTTGAATGTTGCTCAATGATATTGATCTTTTTTTCGATTGGCAAATCTTCTTTTTGTATCAATCCAAAATCAAGTTGTTTAGGATTGAAAAAGAAATTACTAACTGAGGTATAGTGTACAGTCAATCCTCTAACAGGAAAACGACTATCATTTGAAAAAAAATGAATGTCAGCATGGTCATTCCCAGGTAATGATTTACCCGTCAAAGTAATTTCAACATTACCCGTGTCACCTGGCTTGACATTGCGATTGGAAAGTTTGACCTCAGTACATCCACAACCAACAATAACTTTGTCAATTATAAGTGTTTTATTACCATTATTAGAAAATTTGACGGATTGGACTATTTTCGTATCAGGAGGTACCACCCCAAAATACACATCATGTTTCTCTAAATCCAAAGTGGCAAAATAAAAAAAGCCTCCGATAATATATGCAATCACAATCGCTGAAATAATACAGGTAAAAAGCAAAAGTAAATAATCAAATCTTTTTATTTACATTCTCTCCACATATAATGTTTACTACTTTTGAGTCAGAATACTGTCAAAAAATCTCTGATCTTGTAATATTTCAGCAGAATTTTCGTTAAAGGCTGTTCATGAAAATTCTACTGAAACTGAATAATTACACAATTTTTTACTTGCGTTTTAATACCAACATGCGGTATAACAATATTGCAATTACAACAACATTCACTACAACGAGCAAAAGATAGGAATGGTGTCTCGCCTTGGGCAAATCATATGAATGCCCGAGCAAACCAGCTGCTTCCAATTTATCCAAGTCGTTAACGGTTTTTGCTAAAGTTGTCGGTAACATAAAAAAATCTTTGTCGTACTTTTTATTTATTTTCAATGTACCTGGAACAATGCTTGTGCTCCTAGCAACAGAAGGTTTTGATTGATTGACATTATTTGTACCAACAACATTGATCGGCACAACTATCGAATTACCATCATCCAGCAATATTGTATCAAAAGAAGTTACTATTGTTTCCGCAACAACGCGACCATCAATGTTTAGTACTGATTTAATCGGGAAATTTGATTTTCCTCTTGAGAACCACACTCTAATCGTGGATTTATCAACAATGCCAGAAAACTCTAACACCGTGCAATTTTCGCCATTAACGGAATCCTCCCTGATATATTTCGCCTCCTTGAAACGAGTGTTGACATTGGTCTCTGATGTAAAATCCGACCAAGTAAATGCCATGCCACTTTTTGTCAACCATGTGAATGCAATCGTCGGCGGTCCCATAATCCTAAATGGGTTAGGAATTATGGTAGTATTTTTTAATGACATTGTCTCTCTTTCTTTGAAAAAGATTTGATGTCTTTCACCATTGAATGTCGATGTCCACTCTCCCAATCCATCAAGTGAGGACTCACTACGAAACATATTATCTTGTTGCCAATACTTCAAATACCTCGTTTTGCCTTTAGCGAGTTTATCCTCTTCATTCACCTCATATTCAATGGAATGAATTGTTCGAATATACTCAAGTGTACTTTTTCGTATTGGTTCAATTATAACGGCGTTACTGTCAGCAATAACACTTTTACTCACCAAAAAAAACATAAACCCATACACCAAACCAACAGCAACTAGGCATATAGGAACCCTATAGATACCACATTTCATAAAAAATTCTCCTATTTTGAAACAGCAAACCGTAAAAATGGATACAAAATGTACTATTCAACGCCAACAAATCAACATCCGCCTAATTCCGACAGAATCGCTACACGCCGAAGGGGAAAGATATCTCTTGGGCAGCGCGCGAAAATAACCTGTCCAAAATGGTATTGTTTATATTTTTGAGATT
>JAITDV010000246.1 GCA_031282385.1 Planctomycetaceae bacterium
GGGTCAGGGGTGGTCTCCTACAGGTTAGCGAAAAGGTCTATTATCAAAATTAATTGACAAGGAGTCCTCATTCAGATGCTCAAACGAACTCGCCGCGAACAAGTTGGCTACCATTAAAAAAACAAAAAAGACTTTTTCAGGGACGACTAGATCGTCTGTCGGCAGATGGTCTGTCGATGTTTGTTGTTTGTGTTACGGTTTTTTGTGATTCAATAGTATGAATCGCCGTAACTGAAAATTTTAGTAATTTAACAAAAGTTAAAACCATGAAAAAGAATCTTTTAATTGGACTTGGCGTAATAACAAGTTTAACAATTTGCGTTGTTGTTATTTACGCACAAATTAGTAACAATCCGTCGGTTCCTTCTGTTGAAGTCAACGCGCGATTTGCAAGTGCGGACAAAAACGGGGACGGTGTTTTGAGCAAGGAAGAGTTTGCAAATTACCTTGCCAAAATAAAGCAGGTACAATCTACACAAGGAACCGTAAAAATTTGTCCTGAAACCGGTTTACCTTGTGAACATGATGACGCAAACGCAAGCGATTGTTGCGACGACGGTGTTAAAACTGTTGCGAAAAAAGCCGATGGTGAAAAAGGTTGCTGCGGTGAAAGCAAAAATGCTGAAACTGTTTCGGTAAAATTTTCAAAAGAAGGCGAAACGAAAAAAGGCGGTTGTTGCGGCAACAAAGACAATGCCAAAAATACTAACGCGAAAAAAGCCGATGGTGAAAAAGGTTGTTGCGGCGATAAGCCGAAAGAGACCAAAAAGGAAACCAATTCTGCGGATGAATTAACTGTTACAGATTCCAAGAATCCGGTTGCGGTTGAAAAAGCAGAAGCGGAAACGAAAACTCCCGACGTCAGTAAAACCAATTCAAATGACAAACAATAAATTGTGAATCATTAGACCTTTTCGCTAACCTGTAGGAGACCACCCCTGCCCCCTCCGAAGGAGGGGTTAGGGGTGGTCTTGGAGGAGTTAAAGGCGGTTTTTTGTTGTAGGTTTTTTGTTGCGTTGATGTATTTTTAAGTTAGAGAAAAGGTCTATTAAAATCCAACAGATACCCCTTGTTGAACAACTTGTAACCGCAGGTTATACTTTTTGCGTTTGATGTCTGTTTGATTATCGGCGTGAAGATTTCCTATTGATGTTCATTCATTGCGGACAAGAGTTATACTCTGCACACTTTAAAATTTAGTTTTCTTTTTTATGAGGCAAAATTGACTTTGCGGATACGGCAAAAATGAATACTATCTAAGAAACAAAAAAATCAAGTGTGATGAGTATTTCCTTGTCTTGTCCAAATATTGTCCAAAAAACAATACAAAAAACATTCCATTGAAGTATTACAGAAATTTAAAGTGTGAACAGTTTAAAAATTATTTGTGAACGTTTATCACAATTTTTATGAACAGTATTTTTGATATATCCACACAAGAGAAACGAGAACGATTTCTGCTTATTTTGGCGGGGGTTATACTTTGTTGTGTTGTGTTGCCTTTTTGTTACAATTATTTTAATACGTCTATTTCAAAATTGCGGACGGAAAAGGCAAAATTAGAGGAAGCGGTGGCAAAACTTAATGCAGAAGTCAAAGATGAAAAACACGTGCGGGAACGTCTTGGAGAATTCAGCAGACAATCATTACCGTCCGGCGAACTTGCTAAATCACAATATCAAAATTGGCTTGTCGATACCGCTGGCGCCGCAGGTTTACGCGAAAGAAAAGTTGACATCGGTAACGAAACTAATCTTCTTAAAGACTATTATAAAAAGTACACTTTCAAACTCACGGGTAAAGGTAAGTTAGAAAATGTTGCGGAATTTTTACGGCGGTTTAATAAGACAAATTATATGCACCTCATCAAGAAAATTTCTCCATCGCCAATCAAAAATTCAGAAATGATAGATGTTGCAATAACAATCGAGGCGGTTGCATCAATAAGAGCCAAAACTGTTAAGACATTGCCGCTTGTTGATAAGGAACTTTTGAAAATCACGCCGGCAGAACAAGCCGTACTCGATGAAATTAAAAAACGCAAATTATTCATGCCTTACACGCCGTCAAAACCGCCAACCCCGCCGCCACCTCCGCCGCCGCCCAAACCGCCGTTTTACCAAGCTCCGTATTGTTACGTAATTGCAATAGTTGAATCCGACGGACAAAGGCAAGTTTGGATTGATCACAGAGTTGCGGGAAAACAATACAAATTGTATGAAGGCGATTCGTTCCGGTTAGAAGGTGTTAATTGTACTATTGAGAAAATCGAATTTGATCGTATTCATGTTGATGCAGACAAGCAAAAATTTATCATTAAACAAGGTAAATCATTCGCCGAATACGAATAACTTAAACTGTTCACACTTTAATTTCGTCTACTGCCGTATGCTTACCTATTGGAAAGCGGGCTTTTACGCTCTTGAATCACGCAATTTATAGTGCGAATATTAGACCTTTTCTCTAACCTTAAAATACATCAACGCAACAAAAAACCTACAACGAAAAACCGCCTTTAACTCCTCCGAGACCACCCCTAACCCCTCCGAGTGAGGGGAATAAGAAGATGTCTCCGAGTGAGGCGAATAAGAAGATGTCTCCGAGGGAGGGGATAAGAATATGCCTCCGAGTGAGGCGAATAATTCCCCTCCTTCGGAGGGGTCAGGGGTGGTCTCCTACAGGTTAGCGAAAAGGTCTAGTATATGAGAATTTCGTAGTTACGCAGTGGAAATTTTCGTTGTTTTGCGGAGAAAGGAAATGAGTTTTCGTAGTGTTATTTGTCGTCTTGTTGCGTTGCTTGATATTGTGTTGTTGATGCTTGGGATACTTGTTATTTGTATGGCAAATTCACAGATTATCAATGACAACGAAACACGAGCGGCGTTGAGTGCGGAAGAAATTGGGCGTGTTGATGTTGATTTGGAAATGGTACGGCAACGTTTGGTTGCGTCGCAGTTGTTGAAGGGATTGATGTTGGTGTATGCGGAAACGGCGCAAGGACAGAATTTTGACCGTTGTTTTTTGCTTGATACAAACGGAAAACCAGACAAAGAAATTCAACTGATAAACGCAAAACATCCATCCGACGTTCCTGAATTGAAACCCGGAATGACTGTCGTGTTGCTTATAAGCGACGCTGGTTTTGACAGTAAATGGACTCCAAAACGAATCCGTAATATTGAAGCAACTTTTGAAATAAAAATCGTTACGTTGTACAACATAAATTTAGGAATTTGAACAAACGTTTTTGAGTTACCGAATTTTAAACTGCCCGCACTTTAATTTCCTTTACCTTCGCCTGCTTACCTATCGGAAATCAGGCTTTTACGCTCTTGAGTCTCGCAATTTATAGTACGAACAGTAGACCTTTTCTCTAACCTAAAAATACAACAACGCAACAAAAAACCTACAACGAAAAACCGCCTTTAACTCATCCGAGACCACCCCTAACCCCTCCGAAGGAGGGGAATAAGAAGATGCCTCCGAAGGTGGCGAATTATTCACCTCCTTCGGAGGGGTCAGAGGTGGTCTCGGAGAGGTTAAAGAAAAGGTCTATTCTTTTCTTTTTGATTTCTGTTTATTAATTTTGTTAATAATACTGTAACAAGAATTGCGGCGCTGACAATACCATCAGGGAAAAATATAAGCATTGAGCAACCTAAACTAAAAAACCAAAAAAGCGGATGACGTAGGAAAATTTCTTTCGGTTTAATATGTTTGTACTTCCATAAAAATAAAACTGTTACCACCAGCATAAGCACAATCAAAATTACACGCACAAAAATATCGAATCCACCTGTAATTCCGATTGCTTCTGCAGCTGTTGTCAAGCGAATTTCACTTACGCCGCCCTTGACCGTACCGAATAAACTTGCTTTTGACTGTGTCATTGCAATCCGACATAACGCAACCGGATTCGATTCTATCAACGATGGCAAGACACGTTTTTCTGTTACAATAATTCCAAGCCGTTGGGATTCGCGATCTTTTCGTATTTGCAAAGCTTGCAGTGATTTTTCAGGCGACTCCATCATTCCGATTAATGAGTTGATGGTTCGTTGGTCTGAATTTTTGTCTGATATATGAGCCGGCAATACTTTATCACTTGTATCAGTAATTATTGCCGGATAAGTTGTTTTGAGATAATTTATTGTTCTGTTTATTCCTGACCATTCTTGTTCCCATTGTGTAAACCAATGTCTTATTTCAACATTTCTTCCTGTTGTTTGAGTTGGTATTGCCGACGCGATAAACAACAAATTATCCAGCCGTATCAAATCAAATTTTAATAACATTCCTGCCGCAGTTCCGCCGGCGACTGGAATTTGACTTCCTAACATTTCTGTAACGATATTTCTGTTGTTAGTTGGTCTGTCAGTATTTCCTATTGAATTTGTATTTGTACTTGTACTTGTACTTGTACTTGTACTTAAACCGGATTTTGATTCTGTACCGGCAACAAAAACATTGAGATGCCGTTTAGCGAGTTCTACATTTTCGTCGTATGAAATTGTCCATAATGTTTCGTTTACCTCTACGTTTTCAAGTGTCGGCAACCGCAATGTCATTGGAATTGAGTCGAAAACAGCACGGAAAATTAATCCAATCCGCAACGGATAATCACTGTTGCAAATTTCCAATTGCCAGCGGTTGTTATCAATTTTTACGCCGCCGCTGCTTACACTTGAGTTACCAATTGCGCCGCCGCAAATAGATATTTTGATCAACTCATAACCGTCAGGCATCGCAACTATAAACTTATCATCGCCGATATTTTTCAAGTCCAATGTTGCTGTGCCGAACAATTCGCCGTTGCGATTAACGTGAAAATTAATATCGTAAAGCGTAACAAATGGTCTTGTGCCGCCGCGAATAATTGATGCGGAATAATTATTACCGGTTGCGATAAGATAAATTGATTCTGATTGGTACGGCGTCAATGTCATCAAATATTCTTGCGCAGTGCCGTCAACTTTTTGCAAATTCAATAAATTCCACGAAATTGATTTTGAGTTTTCTATATTAATTTTATCGCCGTTATTTTTTGATCCAATAATTCTGTTGTCTTCTGTTTTGATTTCGGCGGGCAAGATTATGTAATTTTTTATTTCGGCTTGTTCGCCGTTATTCCATTCGGGAGTGATTTTGGGCAGTGAAATTGTTCTGTTTTGTCCATTTAATGTTGCGTGAATTTTGAAGTGTTGTTGTTTTGATGTATTGTTAGCGGGAGAGATTACGAGTTGTGATTGTCCGTTTGTCCGGTGTTGTTCGATTGACCATTTTACGGGCGGTTCGATTGATGTAATGAGTACAATATTTTCGTCAAGCAGAAGCCGTATTTGTTCAAGTTCGCCGGCAGGAATTTTCCAATTTAAGTCAAAAATTGCGCCCCAAGTTGTATTGGAATTTACTGACACTGGAGTTGGCGGCGAGGTCGAAGTGGATGTGGAAGTGGAAGTGGAAGTGGAATTATTTATTGTAACAGAAATGTTTGTTGAATCGGCAACAGACGGCGAGCTTGAAGTCGGTTGTACGGTTGATGGAGTTGGTCGGGAATTTGTTGGACTGGAGGTTGGTTTTGAAGTGTGCAATGGAAACAAAATGGTTGTGATGTCGCCTTGAATTACGGGGCGATTTGGTGATATGACGATTTGCGGTGAAATTATATTAGCTGGATTTTTTGTATCTATAGAGTTCCACAATCCGACAAATTGCGAGTTTGCAAAAAGATTTCGTTGTATGTTTTCTGCTTTCCATACGGTTTCTTTAACGTTGCTGTGTACAATCAAAGCAGATGCGCGGTAGAGTTCAAATTGATGTTTCAATAATTCTACATCGTTAAATTCTATCATTGGCACGCGGTTAATATTATTTGTAACGAAATATCCTGTTACGGTAATTCGGTATTTTCCCGAAAGCGGTTTGCGGAAGAAAATTTTGCGTTCAATTCTGGTTTCGTTATTTATATTTTTTGCGTTTTGTGTTCTTCCCCAACGTGTTGAAATTAGATTACGTTGTGAATCATATACATCAATTGCTTCTACGATAACCGATTGCGGCAATGTAAAATTTTGCCCGAACATATCGCCTTCGCTTTCAAATTCGGCAGTGCATTGTAGAGTTGAGTTGTCGGTGTCGAGCAAAGTTGATTGAACAAGTGTAACATTTGGCGTAATAGATTTGGTTTTTATTGCAAGTTTCCAGTCGGCGGCGGTTTGATTCAAGTTATACTCGGCAAGAATTTTTTCGGGATTTACAGCCGGATCGGTAACGGCGTTCAACGAGATAGTACCCCAGTCAGGTGAAATTGATTTATTCCTTCCTTGCGGCGGTAAATCAAGTTCTAAAAGCGAATCAGGCAAAATTGCGAGCAATGATTTATTTATTTTTACGCGATAAGGTTTGATATTTGGCAAGCGTACATGTCCTACGCCGGCAAAATCACGCAACACAAATCCCGCCTGCAACGTAAACGAACCCGATACCGGCGACTTGAAAATCACACGTGTAATTTCATGCCGAGTAACTCCGTTACCTTCTGATTCTATTGATTCGTTAATTGTCTCAACACGGTCAATTTGATGTTCATCGCAAAGAAATTGTCCTGAAATTTGCCAGTTATTGTCAAGTAGAACATTAACGTAACGAATTTTATTGCCGGTAACTTTGTAATTGAATTTCGTTCTAACATCAACTTGAGGCACTCGAATTTGCATTTGGATAAACGTGTCCGATTCAATATCGGATAATTCGTTACGATAATGATCATTGTTCCACATCAACACGAGTTTTGAAACTTGTCCGATATTGGCGGTTAATTGATTTGTGTTTTGATTATTGTTTGATTCGTGTTCGTAATTGGCGTTATTATTTGGAGTTGCAAGCGGGCTGAAAGAGATTTCGCCAAGAGATTCGGTTACAGAAATTGTTGGAGTGTTTGGCGGAGTGATGAGTTTTAATTTTGCGTTTGGTACTGCGGGAATGTCAAAACTGATACGAAAATTATCAATACTGCGAATGATTGGCGGTTCAAGCGGGATTTCGAGTTTATGATTGCCGTATTTAGTATTTTCGATTTCAAAAGTAAGAATTTTGCTATCATTTTTTTCGGTAAGTTTGTTGTTTTTGTTGATTTGCCATACGGCGCGGATTGGAATTGAGTCCCAAGTTGCATTTGTTGCGGCAAGCGGAATTGCCGGCAAGGTAATAGTAACGTTTTCTGATTCGACGCCGATTTGATAAATCGCTTTGAATTCTGCAATTTCAAATATTTGCGTGATGGAGTTGAATGTCAATTTACCGATGTATTCTGCGGATTCTATATTCCAATTTGTCGATTGTAATTGCGGCGTATTCAATGTTGAGGTATGCAACAATCTAAAAAATTCTTCCGGCAGCCATACAATATTATTTACAATTTTCCCATTGCCGTCAGTTGGAAAAAAAACGCGGTAAGGTTCTTGTTTTGGTTTTGATGTGTTTGATTCGGTTTGAGGTTGTTGTGTTGAATCGGCATAATGCAATAACGTTGACGGAATAAATAACGGTGCAGAATTCGGTGAAGTTGGTGGCGGTTGCAAATTTGGAACAGAGTATATTTTACTGCTGGACGGTAACTCCTTCGTTTGTTCAACAGCAAAAACCACCGCGTCAATCCGCAAAATAATTGACGCAATTAAAATTACAAATAATACCCCAAAAAAATATTTATTGTTACAAAATCTATTCATCTAAAAATTCAAATTCATATTAAGTGTATAATGCTCGTACTATAAATTGTGTGAATCAAGAGCGTAAAAGCCTGCTTTCCGGTAGGTAAGCAAACGGCGGTGAAGGAAATTTAGAGTGTGAACAGTTTAAAATCGAAAATTCAAGAGTGAAGAGTATAGTTAGTTGTGTTGTTGTATATTGCCGGTTATGTACATTTTGTCCGTGCAATGTTGATGCGGAAAATAAGTAACGTTTAATGATTATTTTTTGAGATTTTTTCTGCGGTTGAATTTAGTAGATTTATGATGTTTGGAATTATTAGTTCGGCGTCGTTTAGGGTTGTTACTACTTCAATATTATTTTTCCATTCGGGTTTATCACGTCTGTCAAAAACAGTAACTCCGCGTGTAATTGTACCCGATGTTTCAATATCGCACGGTATTTCTTCTGTCTCTATGTATTCCGGTCTTGTTGCTGTCATGTACGTGATCAAATCGTGGACATATATTCCTTCAATTCCATAATGTTGTCTATAAGCTCTGAACACCGGCAACAACATTCCGCGATATAATTGACCTGCAGGATTATCTGTTCCCGCTAACTTGTCAACATCATCCAGAGTCAAAACCAAATGATACGTTACATCAAGCGGAACTATTGTTTTTGTACATGGAGCATCCAGAACCGTTTTAGCGGCAATCGGATCCGCATAAATATTGAACTCGGCACAAGGCGTAATATTACCGCGTGCCGAAACCGCACCGCCTGAAATGTAAATATGACGGACAAAATTAGGTAATGCCGGATCACGAATAAACGCACGCGCAATATTCGTAAGCGGTCCTAAACAAACTATCATCACATTTTCAGGATCACTTCTAATCGTATCACAAATAACTTTCTCCGCCGGATGCTGCATCCGTAACTCCGCAACCGGTAACAATACTCCGCCAAGACCAGACTCGCCATAAAGATTCCTGAAATCTATCGGCAAATCAATATCCGCCGCCGTTCCCATTCCTATACGCGGAAAACGCGGCGGATCAATGAACTCAATTAACGCTTGCAAATTTCTTGCCGCAACCGGCGCCGGAACATTGCCGCCAACACTCGTTACCGCTACCACATCAACCGCCGAATCAAACATCGCAACACAAAACGCCAACGCATCAACTACGCCCGGATCAATATCCAATAAAATTTTCTTGGGCATCGTTACCTCAAATTGAAAATTCAAATAATCAGTTACAAAAAATATACCTTTTCTCTAACCTAAAAATACATCAACGCAACAAAAAACCTACAACGAAAAACCGCCTTTAACTCCTCCGAGACCATCCCTAACCCCTCCGAATGAGGGGAATAAGAAGACGCCTCCGAGAGATGCGAATTATTCCCCTCCTTCGGAGGGATCAGGGGTGGTCTCCTACAGGTTAGCGAAAAGGTCTAATAACTCTCAAATCATTAATCCATTAAAACAGAACCCGTCAAAATTTCAAACGCCTCAATATATTTCTCACGAGTTTTTGTAACAATATTTTCAGACAACTCCGGCGGTAAACTGTTTTTGTCCCAACCGCTCGCAGTCAACCAATCACGAACAAATTGCTTATCAAAAGAAGGTTGACTTTTGCCAACCTCATAATTGTTCAAGGGCCAGAAACGCGAACTGTCAGGCGTGAGAACCTCATCAATCAAAAGCAATTCATCTCCAAAAAAACCAAATTCAAACTTCGTGTCCGCTATTATTATTCCGCGTTTTAACGCATACTCGCTGCCTCGCAAAAATATCTCAAGCGACTTGTCCCGCAATAACTCTGCAACTTCAAAACCCACTATTTGCACAACTTCACCAAACGTAATATTCATATCATGACCGCTCTCTGCTTTGGTTGACGGCGTAAAAATCGGCGACGGCAAACGCTCGCTTTCGCGTAAACCCGACGGTAACTTTATCCCACAAACCGCACCCGTATTGCAATACTCCTTCCAACCGGAACCGCTCAAATAACCACGCACCACACATTCAACCGGTAACGCTTTACACTTGCGTCCCAATGTTGAACGACCTGAAAACAACGATAAATCCACTCCAGAAGGAAACGGCATTTGCGAAACATCCGTCGTCAAAACATGATTCCGAACACCAAGCTCATTGAACCAAAACGCCGCCATTTGATTTAGCACTTTACCCTTGTCTGGAATACCCGTAGGCAACACCCAATCAAACGCACTTATCCTATCACTACTGACAAGAAGCAACGAATCACCAAAATCATAAACATCACGAACTTTGCCGCGTTTCGGCGTAAAACCGGCAATAGCCGTTTGCAATACCACTTTATTTGTACTCATATTTTAGAAATAAAATTAATAACGTAACGTAAAATCAGTCTCTACTGTCAGTCGCTGTACGCCTGTTTACATGGCGGAAAATGCTCTTTAGTCCCGCAATTTATAGTACGAACTGTATATTAGACCTTTTCTCTAACCTAAAAATACATCAACGCAACAAAAAAACTACAACAAAAAACCGCCTTTAACTCCTCCGAGACCACCCCTGACCCGTCCGAAGGAGGGGAATAAGAAGACGTCTCCGAGGGAGCGAATTATTCACCTCCTTCGGAGGGGTCAGGGGTGGTCTCCTACAGGTTAGCGAAAAGGTCTAGTATGAGCAATATAATTCTGAATCTTGAATTTAATCTACTTTTCCAATTGATCCAAAATAAACGTCCAAACGTCTGTTTCTTCTTCGATTTGTTTTGAAATAGGTTTACCTGCACCGTGACCGGCTTTAGTTTCGATGCGGATGTAAATCGGATTTGTGCTGTTACTTTTTTGTTGTAAGGTTGCAGCAAATTTGAACGAGTGAGCAGGAACAACTCGATCATCATGATCCGACGTCATTATCAACATTGCCGGATAATTTACATTCGATTTGATGTTATGCAACGGAGAATATTTGAGCAAGTAATTGAACATTTCTTTATTGTCTTCACTTGTTCCGTAGTCGGTTGCCCAAGCCCAACCGATTGTGAACTTGTGATAACGCAACATGTCCAAAACACCAACTCGCGGAACCGCAACCTTGAACAAATCCGGACGCTGCAACGCAACCGCAGCAACAAGCAAACCGCCGTTTGAACCGCCAAGAATCGCTAATTTGGACGGCGATGTGTATTTATCATTGACCAGAAATTCTGTCGCCGCAATAAAATCATCAAACACATTTTGTTTCTGCAATTTTGTTCCGTCTTTGTGCCATTTTTCGCCGTACTCGCCGCCGCCGCGTATAATCGCAACCGCATAAATTCCACCGCGTTCAAGAAACGGTAACCGCAACGCCGAAAACGAAGGCGTAAGCGAAATATTAAATCCGCCATAACCATAGAGCAATGTTGGATTGAGACCGTTTTTTTTGAGTCCTTTTTTATAGATCAAAAAGATCGGTACTTTTTTGCCGGAGTTGTTTGTGTACCAGACTCGTTCGGTAACATAGTTGTCGGGGTTAATGTCAATTGCCGCAGAAAACAACGGCTTACTTTCGCCGGTATCAATATTGTTACGATAAATTACCGTCGGATAAACAAACGATGTAAATGACTGAAAAAACATCAGCGAATCTTTTTTGCCGGAGAAACCTGTTTTGCCGAATGTCGGCAGAGTTATTTCACGAATTCGTTTACCTTGCAAATCGTACACGAATACTAAATCCGAAGCATCTTTCATAAACGTTACAATAAATTTACCGCCAATATGATTGACAGAACTCAACAACGAATCCGATTCGGGAATAACATCTATCCAGTTTTCTTGCTCTGGTTTTGCCGGATCAACAATGACAAGCCGTTTTTTTGGCGCATCGCGGTCTGTCAACATATAAAATTTACCATTGATAACCGTAACTACACTTTGCCATGACTTAAAATCATCCACAATTTTATGAAACGTTGAATCTGTTTTTGTTAGGTCTTTAAATTCAAGCGTGTTTCCGTAAGTTGATTCGCTTTCGTGGAGGAAGAGAAATTTTTCGTCAAAATCTGTTTCTGCTTGGCGAGTTCGCAATGGATTTTTTTTATCTTCGCGGATCAAAATATCGTTTTTTTGTTGTGAGTTAAGTTTGTGAAAAAATATTTTGTGGTTTTCATTTTTTGCTGTCAGTAATTCATTTTCAGGCGGAGCATCGTATCGGCTGTAATAGAAACCGTCGCCTTGCCATGCAATTTCTGAAAATTTAACCCAATCAAGTTTGTCAGGCAAATCTTCACCGGTTTTTATGTTACGTATTTTTATTTCTTTCCAATCAGAGCCGCTTTTTGAAACTGAATAAGCAATATAATCAGCATTTTTTGAAACAGAAATTGATCCCAAACTAACTGTTCCGTCGTTTGAAAATTTGTTCGGATCTATCAAAACACGCGGCGCCGATTCTGGCGTATCAAGTACATAAAGAACTGATTGATTTTGCAAACCGTCATTTTTGAAATAAAAAATTCTGTCATTTTCTATTGAAGGAATTGAATAACGCGGATAATTTATTACTTCTGTCAAACGTTTTTTCAAATCTTCACGGAATCCAATTCCGTCAAGATACTTTCTGGTCAATTTATTCTCAGCATCAATCCAATCGGATAATTCTTTTGTATCATTGGTTTCCATCCAGCGATACGGATCATCAATTTTTACGCCGAAATAGGTATCAGTATGATTGACTTGCCGAACCGGCGGATAAGTTTCAGATGCAAGTGTAAAAGAAGTAATTATCGTTACAAAAATTGCGGTTGGCATTACAACATCAAAAAATAGGAATTTGGATTTCATTTTATATTCGTTTAAGGTTAAGTGATTTCGTAAAGCGTAAAAGCCGGCTTTCCGAAGCAGGCGGCGGTAAATGAAATTTAAATTGCGAACAACACTAAATAACATACGCCGATCAAGGCTTGGAATTGTAACAAATAAATTCCTGTTGAAAATAAGGGGGAACTAAAATTCAAAATTCAGAACAAAATTTTGATAACTTTGAAAGATTATTCCATTAGAATCCATTAGAAAATATCATTAGACCTTTTCTCTAACCTAAAAATACATCAACACAACAAAAAACCTACAACAAAAAACCGCCTTTAACTCCTCCGAGACCACCCCTAACCCCTCCGAAGGAGGGGAATAAGAAGACGCCTCCGAGAGAGGCGAATAATTCCCCACCTTCGGAGGGGTCAGGGGTGGTCTCCTACAGGTTAGCGAAAACGTCTACTCAATATAGTTGTCCCTGAAAAAGTCATTTGGTGCTATAAATTCTGGGCTTATCTGGTTGCAATTTAGAGTTATAATTTGCAATATAGTTATTGTTTTATCCGAGATTTTCCTTAAAACCTT
>JAITDV010000258.1 GCA_031282385.1 Planctomycetaceae bacterium
CATCTTGCATATTTCGACATAATCTGTGTTAGTAAATCAGGTGAAGAATTTATTATCCGCTTGCAAAAAGCGTCGCATAAATTTGTTGCAGACATGGAGACATTGCTATTTACTTTCCCATTGACCCCCGCCGTTTCAGAACAAATTGAAAATAGCAGATGGTATAGTTCAGTATTAAAAACCATTCTGGTCGTTACAATTCAAAATTTCGCATATTATAGACCGGACAATAAAGAAAGAATGATATATGAAGTTGCATGGCGCGATCAAGAAGGAAAACTTGCTTACGATAAACTGGCTTATTACTTTATCCAAATGACTCTATTTAATAAACCGGAATCAGAATTCACAACACGGCAAGATAAATGGTTCTACTTTATGAACAATCTTGAACGATTTGATGAGATCCCGGGAATATTGAAAGAACCGATTTTTGAGCAAGCATTTGATGTCTCCGAGTTGGCAAAACTCACACCGCAAGAAAAAGAAAAATACGAACAAGAATTAAGAATTTTCCGCAATTATTCAATATTGGTAAAAATTGCTAAAGAATCCACCTAAATGTATGCCCAATATGAATCAATCAAATTGTTATATCTGTACTTGAACAATTCATAATAATTGGAGTAACGATTATGTCTCGTTATATTAGTCCTTATACGGATTTTGGTTTTAAAAAGTTATTTGGCGAAGAATGTAACAAGGTATTGTTGCAGGATTTTTTGAATTCGATATTGCCTTCTTATCATCAGATAGATTCATTAACGTTTCAAAATGCAGAGAATTTACCTGATTTACCATCGTTTCGCAGTGCGATATTTGATATATTTTGTCGAGGTAAGAATGGCGAACAATTCATAGTTGAAATGCAGAATTTCCCCCAGAAATTTTTCAAAGATCGTCTTGTCTATTACTCAACTTTTCCAATTCAGCGTCAAGCCCCAAAAGGTGATTGGGATTTTGAGTTAAAACCAGTTTATCTTGTTGGTATATTAAATTTTACCTTCGATGACGAAAAGCTGGTTAAGAAGTTTTCACATGATGTAATATTATGTGATATGTCGGGAGATGTATTTTTTGATAAGTTACATTTTTTATTATTTCAAATGCCGCTTTTTGTGAAATCAGAATCAGAACTTTTGACCCGTCAAGACAAGTGGCTTTATTTCCTGAAACATCTTGATAATTTTGACAACATTCCTTCAATATTGCACGAACCTATATTTGAACAAGCATTTGATACTGCGTCTTACGTCAATTTACGAGTTTCTGAACTAGAGAAATACGAACAAGAATTGAGAGTAATACGAGATAATTATGCAGTACAACAAACCGCAGAAGAGAACGCTTTCAACAATGGTTTCAACAATGGTTTCAACAACGGTTTCAACAATGGTTATGGCAAAGGTGAAGCGATGGGTGTTATTGAGGGCGAGCGAAAAAAGGCGATTGAAATTACAAAACGTATGAAATCCAAAGGATTCACGATTGAACAAATTGTAGCAATATCAGGCTTAACAACTTTGGAAGTAGAACAAATTATTGCCGAGTGTTAATGAATGTTGTCAGGTGAATTTTTATTTTTTGTGTTATTGTTGTGATTCGAGGTTGGGTTTTAAGTTGATTGTGGTGGTTTTCATTTTTTTGGGGCGGTTATTATTTGTTTCGATGAGGTGTTCTGTGTAGTTGTTTAATTTATGGGGCAAATTTTCTGGATTATTTGTCAAGTTTTCTGGTTGTTGTCTCATTGCGTCGATGAATTTTTCTGTGTTATTGAAGGTAGTTTGTTGAATATTGTTTTGTTCATTTTTTGCCAACGTTTCATTCGTTATGTTTTTCCCAACTAGGTACGAGGTAACTTGTTGGCTTATGATCGAGTCGCCTTTATCGGGGATGTATCGGACGAAGAAAGAGATTTTTTTGGCGTCTCCGTCGGGTCCGTCTGCATCCCAAGGAATCCATAAGTTGTAAGAGTGACCTAATTTTGATTTGGTGTAACTTTTTTTAACATCCTCTTTGGCGAAAGTGTAAACGCGGCTTGGTTCGTTGTCGTTTGGTTTACGGTTAGTTTCGTCGAATGCGTAAACGGCAATAGTGCCATCGACTTTGATAGGTTTTTTTTCTTTGTTATCATAGAAGTAAACACGTCCGCCGAAGCCGCGTTGTGGTTGTTCGCCGGTTTGTATTGCTGGAGTCCATAATGCCGATACTGTTTCAGCAGGTCCGGGCGGCAACAACACCGTTAAGTCCGGCTTGCGAAGTGTACTCATACTGCTGCAACCAACAGTTGCCAAAAAACTACACACACAAAAGAAACCTATACAACGAAATGCCATTTTTGAAATCATCGTCTTCTCCTTTCTAATACGGGCAAATTATTTCTGACCCTACATCGTTAATTAATTATTGTTACGAAAATCATTTGATTGTTTTATATTTTGGTATGGTACTATACTGTTCGTACTATAAATTGCATGACTCAAGAGCGTAAAAGCCTGCTTTCCGATAGGTAAGCGGGCGGTGGTGAAGGAAATTTAAAGTGTGAACAGTTTATAAACGTTTACCAAGATACTTTTATCGTTTTAAAATTTGATTTTCTTTTTCCCAAAATATGAAATTCTCATATTCAAATTATTCTTCGCGGACTTTGATTGGAATCAACTTTTTTATATCTTCTTCGGGTGGTAGTTGTGATTCTTGTAATTTTGTTGGTGTTCCTTTTATGTATGGAACTTCATTGGGTAACCAGTGGTCGGTTCGTGTTTTCATTTCTGATTTGCCGGTTAACTTAACTACGTCGCTTAAACACCAGTGCAAACGGGAGTATTCCTGTTGTTTTAATTTATCCATATCGGCGTCGCTACGGATAATTGTTGCGGTAAGTATAATGAGCAATTCGGAGCGGTTGATTTTTTGTGATTCGTATTCAAAGAAGTGTTTAATGACGGGAATTTTATTTAATACGGGAATACTTCTATTGACGAATTCTTTTTGTTCAGAGATGAGACCTCCAATGATGACAGTTTGACCGTCCATTGCACTGATAGTGGTTTGTACTTTTTCATGGTTTATTTTTGGGGTTTCAACGGTTCCGCCGGCATTAACAAAAGTAGTGAGAGTGTCTGCTTTGCTTCCAAGACTGGATCGCCCAATATAGAGCGACATTACAATTTGGTCGTCGGCAGTTATTCGTGGTGTTACGTCGAGGCTTGTACCCACATTCTTCCACTCTATTCCATAATTTTGTTCGCCGTAGGTACTACTTGTTGAACTTAAAAAAGGTATTTCTTGACCGCTATCTACGACAGCTCTCATGTTGTGCAAAGTTGTCAATTGCGGTGTACTGAGAATTTTTAACTTATCTTTTTCTTCAAGTGCACGCATGAGAATACTGACTGATTCGCTTGACGCAGAAAAAGTAAATCCGCCGATTCCATTACTACTACGAGTTCCCAATTGTGAGATTCCTTGAGTAGCTACAGTACCGGCACTAACATTACCTGTGGGTAAACTCGCATCCGACCCAAATAAAAATCCCGGTAATGGTGGTGATCCAGTAGATCGTTTAAACAGGATAGAGTCTTGCAAACCGATTTCGAATCCTCTTTCGTTACCGTTGTTTATTTTGACTTCTGCGATTAGTCCTTTAATTGCGACGACGCGCGGGCGTTCGTCTATCCATTTAACAATATTTCGGATTTGGTCATAAAATCGCGGCGTGCAACTTATGATCAGAGTGTTACTAATTGGTTCTGCAACGATAACTATTTCCTTCAAATATTGTTCTTTTGGGCTTTGCGGCAAGTATGAAGTTATATTTTGAATTTCGAGTTGTCGTTCGTTGGTTACGTACTGCTGAATAACCGGTGCAATTTCTGATGCTGGAGTATTGATCAACTTGATAGTCATAATTTTTCGATTATTCATGTTTTCTTCGTCAAGTCTCATTAAGATAGTTTCGACTGTTGCCATGTCGCCGGCAGAACCGATGGCAAGTATGCTGTTTGTCCTAACCTCCGCAACAAAACGAACAGAAACGAGAGAACTTTCATTTTGTTCAATTCCGGGTCGTTTTATTGGCATCATACTTGAGTTAGTTGTACCGGTATTTCCGCCGAAGCCGGTGCCTGTTGTTGACGTACTTGAAAATAAGTTTTGCAACATCGTTGTTATTGCGTATGCGTCGGCGTTGACAAGTGTGAAAATTTTTATGACGGCTTCGGCGGATGGAAGTTGATCAAGTTGGTTTACCAGCATTTCGATCATGACCATTGTATCCGGCGGGGCAGATACGATGAGCATGTTTAGACGGGTGTCGGCGGTAATGCGAATATCGTAAAGAGTACTTATTGACTGTGTTTCTTTTTTATCTTTATCAATTATGACCCAAACAGGATTTCGTGATTGTGTTGATGCGGTTGTGTTATTGTTTCCGAAATTTCCTGTATTTGTAGCGTTTCCGGTGATTATGTTTTGCAATGTAGTTGCTAATTCGGAGGCGACGGCGTTTTTGAGCGGGAATGTTTTAACAATATTTTTTGCTTCGCCTCCTTTAACATCGAGTTGGTTTATCATGGTTTCAATTTCTTTAAGGTCGCGCGGGTTAGCTTGTACGATGAGGGAATTTGTTCTTGCGTCTGCTACGACATTGACTTGTTGTTCCAGATAGCCGGTGCTTGTTCTGGTTTGGTAGAAGGTTTGGATTTGTACGATCAAAGTTTCAGCTTGTGCGTTTTTTAATCTGAATATTCTGAATTGCGATTTCGGGTCAACTGCAAGATCAAGTTTACTTATCAATTCCTTTGCGGTGTTGAGATTTTCTTTTTTGCCCACAATTAAAATAGTGTTTGGCTTAACAAGCGGCAACATAATAATAGTTCCGCGCCGAGAAGCGTAAATTTGTTGATAGAGTTCTTGAACGATTTGGCATACTCGCAATGAATCGGCTTGTTTAATTGGGACGAGTTCTATTACAGGTTCATATTCCAGACTGATTTTATCAATCTGATCAATTATTCTTTGTACGATTGCAACATCATTAGGTTGTCCCATGATTACGCCTATATCAAGTCCCTCAATTATGTTTACTTGTACAGGTCCCAATATTGTTCCGTTCCCGTTATTTTCTTCTGCAGCGGGTGTGTTATCTGGATTTGTTGTAGTTTCTTTGTTAGTTGTTTGGTTGTTATTTGTTGTCGGGTTGAGGTTGAAACGTGCTTCGGGGGCGGCGGGATTGGTTATAGGTGGTTGGGGGGCGGGAGGGGTGGGAACGGATGGTTGATTTTGGACAAGTTTGACGGTATTTTGTCCGCTTAACTGATTTCCACTGGACTGATTTATTACTCCGACTGTTTTACGCAATGTTGCAGAGTCAGTATTTTGCAATATTTTAAATTCTGTTATGCTTCCGTCTTTAGATTCGGGCAAGTCGAGTAAACGGACAATTTTTACGCAATTTTCAACAGCAGTGTTTGCCCCGCTAACTATTACAATTCCGTTAGTACGATCAATAGTCAAATCTATATTGGAACCGTTTTTAACGGGCAATCTATATTTTGTAATGTCTTGAGAATTTTCAATATTATGAACGGGAATAAAACGTTGACCAAGTTTTTTGATCAATTTCGTTTCAAAACCGGCGCCGGTTAAGTGTTGGAGTTTGTAGGAATTTGCGATAGGGTTATTTGTAGCATTGTTATTGACGACGGGATTTTTAGCAAAAGCGGCAGAATTGTTGTCCGCAGGGTTGTTGGCAATAGGTGTACGGACAAGCGTATGCGGATTATTTATAGTTGTTTGTTCTAGTTGGTAAGGTCTTGCGGTTACAACTGGTGTAGTGAAGGGGGTGGAAGTCGTGGATAATTTGGGTTCGGTTGGCGATGAGTTGAGGGCGGGAGTAACAAAGCCGACGGTTGTGATTGCGGAGTTGTTTGTAGTGTTATTGTGGTAGGGTAGTTGGTGTTGGTTTAATTCGTGGTTGTTTGGATTTGGAAAAGGCGGAGGAGTGGTAGTAGTGTAAATTGGTTTTGGAGTAGGGAAGGGAGAATAGGGGATGTTATTGGTATTATTTTGTGGGATTGTTTGTTGTGTTGGGTTGTAGTTATGGTTTAGGGGAATAGGGGTGGGGATGTTGTTTGTTGGTAGAGTTTTTGCTGAGGTAGTTTGTTCGGAGCCGGGCGAATAAGTGTTGGACAAATGAACGGCATGGGAAATATTATTATTGTTGGAATTGGAATTGCCAGAGAATGCGGGTTGGTAAACTGTGGGCTCAATTTGGACGTTGGCGTTATATTGTGTGGGGTAGAGATGTGGAGTGACGGTGTATTGAGAGCCGAGATAATGCGTTTTGTCTTGTGGAGTTGCAACGTTGTTGTTGAACTGATTATTTTGTGCAAAAAGCGGAGGATATTCGAATACGCAATACGCAACCGTTGCAAAAATCACGGCAATAATTTTGATAGATTTCATTATAATAATTCCTTTCTTTGTGAAATTTTTAACTGTATTCTAATTTGAAAATGCGTTCGGGATTTGAGGTAAGAAAGTGAAAAAGGAAGGGGGCGGATCAAGAGAGTATTGGCAAATCCAAAGAACTTTATCGGATGTATCAATAGTTTCTATTAAAGAGATTTGAAAAAATAGTGAAAATATTCCTATTATTCCGATAATAGTAATAAAGTAGAGTTTAGGCTGCTCACAATTAAATTCGTGTAATTATTCAGATCGGTCATTTTAATAAACCACCCGTAACTCTTCCAGAGTAAGGGAATAATCAAAATTCACCTCCTTTGGAGGGGTTAGGGGTGGTTAAAAACATGACTGTTTTAAGCGGTCGCTGTGTTACGTTACGTTCCCGCTTGCCGTAAATATTTTGCAAGTAGAGTTACCGACTGAATTGTTACAATTTTATTTATCTTTTTGCGTACTTATCTATCGGAAAGCGAGCTTTTGCGTTTTTGAGTCTCGCAATTTATAGTACGAACAGTATAAGTTGTGAGATTATGATTTGTATCCGCAATTTTGCAGAAATTCGTTGACATGTTGTTTTTCGGTGAAACCGGCAATTAGTACATCAACACAATCGAGGTTGAAAATAAATTTTGTTGATTTTTTTCGTAATTCGGGATTATTTGACATTTTTCCTTCGCCTAGAACTTTAATTGCGATGATACCTTTTCCGGCACCGTGTGCTTTTTGGGTGGCTTTTATGCTTTCTTTGACTCGTAATTCTGCGTTATCTTTCGGTCCGTCCATATTCATTCCTTCGCTGTTTAATCTTGCGTGAATTACGTCGCACCAATCTGAATTTGCTGCGCATTCTACAGCTGCGTTTGAGTGTGTGCTTACGCCATGTGCGCGGATGATTCCTTTTTCTTTGAGTTTTGCCAAGCTATTCATTGTGTTGGCGTAATTATATGACCATTTGGGGTTGGAGACACAATGAATCTGGACAATATCTATGTAGTCAACATTAAGCTCTCTCAATAATCGCGGTACAGTTTCGGACGGATCGAGACGTTCTTTTTCAGGCAGTCCTCCGGGCATCGTCCAGAGTTTTGTTGCAATAACATAACTTTCGCGCGGTTTACCTTTCATTGCTTCCGCTAACATAAAGTGTGTACCGTAGAGATCAGCGCAATCAAAAAAACGCACGCCTAAATCGTATGCGTGATTCAACAACGTTATTCCATCTTTCCAACCTAATCTTGTCAAATCAGAATTACGTTGCCAACCTCTCATTCCGGTACCGAAACCGATTCGTGGGCATTTTACGTTCTTTGTCAATTGAATCCATTGAGACAAATCGTGTTTGGATTGTGATTTTTTTTTGTTGTCAACATCTTGTTCTGCGGCTGTTCCGCTGACTCCATTAGCCGCCAACATACCTGCACTCAAAACCGCTGTTCCAAGAAAATCACGTCGTTTCATTTTAATTTCTCCAAAAAAATTTTTCGTTACAATAAAAAAATAGTTTATTTAAACTGTTCACACTTTAAATTTACATTACTACATCCTGCTGCTTGCCCATTAGAAAACAGTTTTTTACGCTCTTGAGTTACGCAATTCATAAGGCGAGCAGTATATATTACCGTCAATTAGAAAACAACTACAGGAATAAAAAATCCTCAAAAATTTTTTTAATCTTTCTTTTGTTTTTTCATAAATTCTGCTTCTTTTTGGAAAAAGATATTGCTTCCTGCTTGAGATTTTGGGTAATGATATTTTCGTTGTTGTCAAAAGACGCTATTGGGAAGTTTGTAAACTTGTGCATATATTGGCAAATTCTTTTTGTAAATCTTTATCGGTTTCAAACATTCTCGTAACATCATTAAATTTTGATTCGTCTTTGATGGTGAAATTGCTGAGCTTAACATTGCCTTCCGCATCAATATTGATAGCAATTTCTTCTTTGAAATCAAGCGATATATTATTTTCTGTCAACTTGTTAACTAATAATTGTTCCATGTTTTCGGGACCGAAATACGTGTTTTTACTGTCGTTGGCAACTCGAATCGAAGGAATCACCGGACAATGGTTCAAACTCATTTCGCGATGAATCGCAACAGCTCCGTACTCGCCCAAAGCGCTTTTTCGTTGTAGGTTTTTTGTTGCGTTGATGTATTTTTAGGTTAGAGAAAAGGTCTAATTAAGTTCTTGGACGTGCTGCGAAAAATCATTTGTCGAATCATGCTTTGATCAAAGAAAAAATATCTGTTGCGAATGATTCGTCTGATGTTTTAACAACATCTCGTGGAAACAGATTATTTTATCGGTTGCCAGTAATTATGTTCCTTCATTACCGGCGAATAAAACTAATGTTATCAACGAAACTTCAGGAGTCCAATTATCGGAAACACCAGATACAACTCTATTATCTGTTGATTTATCTGAAAATGTTTTTTCAACAGATAATCTGATTGAGAGTATGCCTCAAGATGATTCTGCGAATAATGTTTCTTCAGATGCAGAATTTGGTTTATCGACAATTGTATCCGAAAGGTATTCTTCTTATCCTGATGTTGCTGAATTATCTATTGATTCGTTTTTGATAGATTTATACAAATCTAATATTAGCAAATTCAATCAAGATAAATATCTTGCACTCCAGAGAAAGTATTCCGTACAAAGAGAATCGGGAGGTGTGGTTTATACATTTCTAATGCCGGTGCCGTGGGAGGAAATAAGTCATGAAAAATTTTGGATAGTTATTTGGAGTATCTCAAAACAAGCGGAAAAAAATTCTATGACGAAAGTACAATTAACGAAGCGGAAAAAATTTTTGGTTAACAAAAAATTGTCTTGTAAAATCGCAACACAGGGAGAAAGAAACTACTCAATTGGTATAATTGCAAACGGAAGTAATAGTAATAATGCCAACCACACAAATATGGAAAAGTTCTTGCTTGGCAAATTGGTTAAAAACAATATATCGCTTAATGCCAAAGAAGGATTTATTATCAAAATAAATTCAGAAGATGTTTTTACTCTAGGCGACCACAATATCAAAAATTCATCCAAAGTTAATGAGATTAAAAAAATGATTGAAACCGATGAAGATTTACAAAAAGAATTAACCGATATATGCGCAAACTTGCCTTCCAACGCATGGTCTTTTAACAACAACACAAATATCATTCCCAAAAATTCCAACGATGAAGCAATATCTTGTTCACAATTAACTTCTGTTTCATTAGACCTTTTCGCTAACCTGTAGGAGACCACCCCTGACCCCTCCGAAGGAGGAGAATTATTCCCCTCCTTCGGAGGGGTTAGGGGTGGTCTCGGAGGAGTTAAAGGCGGTTTTTTGTTGTAGTTTTTTTGTTGTGTTGATGTATTTTTAGGTTAGAGAAAAGGTCTATTAGATTCTATCACCGGAGATTTTGGAGTGACGAAGTCAGAATTTCTGGACAAATTGAAGGAGCCGGAATTTGTGAAAAAAGTAGTCGAAAGATTAAAAAGGACTTAGGTATTTTTTCTTTCAGTAATTGCTTTCAAATTGACGGTAATGTAAAAGCAATTTGGAAAATTTCTTTATTCAAGCAACTGGTATAACTAGTTGTCCCTGAAAAAGTCTTTTTGTTGTTTTAATGGTAGCCAACTTGTTCGTAGCGAGTTCGTTTGAGCATCTGAAAGAGACTCCTTGTCAATTAATTTTGATAATATTTGCAAGGTTTTAAGGAAAATCTCGGATAAAACAATAACTGCCTTGCAAATTATAACTCTAAATTGCAACCAGATAAGCACAGAATTTATAGCACCAAATGACTTTTCCAGGGACAACTAACTAGACTTTATACTGCTCGTACTATAAATTGTGCAACTCCAAAGCGTAAAAGCCTGCTTTCCGATAGGTAAGCAGGCTGCAACAAAGGAAATTTAAAGTGTGAACAGTTTATACTATTCGTACTATAAATTGCGTGACTCAAGAGCGTAAAAGCCTGCTTTCCGATAGGTAAGCAGGCGAAGGTGAAGGAAATTTAAAGTGTGAACAGTTTAAAA
>JAITDV010000267.1 GCA_031282385.1 Planctomycetaceae bacterium
CCAGAACAAATCAATGTAACCATTCGAACCGTCATTGAGTTTTACTTTATGTTCAAAAATCGCAATCTGTGATCGTGTTACGCCGAAAATATTCAAAAATCCTGTTTCAAATTTTTGCGTATCGGCTTCTTCGCGTACTTTCGCCGCTTTGTCTTTCCATTCATTAACAAACGCAGCAGCGCGTGTGTTCTTTTCATTCCAGTTGAGAGACATGAGTTTTTAAGATAAAAACAATTTAATTCCGCAACTGAATAGTTGGCGGCGATAAAGAAAGTTAAAGTGTGAACAGTTTAAAAACATTCTACTGCAATAATACTATTTTTTACTCTGCCCGCAGAGTAATGAAATCAAATGGGTCAATGACGAGTGTTAGCGGAATTTTCTCCAAACGGTCTTCCAGCGGATTGGAACAATATAACGCCGGTTCGTAAATATCCTTGTTGATTTGCGGAGCAGAAAATGTTAATGAAACTTTTTGCGGTTTGTCCGTCGGATTGTAAAGCCGAACAATCAATCCTTGACCGTAAGGCGATTCGGAAACATCAAACGCTTTTTCCGTCCTCGCCGGTTTCAGTCGCGTTATGCTAATATTTTCGTTGTCCAATTGCAACAGCAATGCGAACACCAAAAAAAGTTTTATTAGTTTCATAACGGTTTAATCTCCTGTTATAAAAATTGTTGTGTGAAAAGGGAAGTCCGTCGTTTCCACTTCGAAAGTAAGTTATCATTATTCAGATGGCATGATAACAGTCAAGTGTTTCAACTAGGAATTTGATTTGCTCCAATTGCCGCGAAAATTTAATATTCAATGTAGCCGACGGTTTAAACTGTTCACACTTTAAATTTCCTTTACCTTCGTCTGCTTACCTTTCGGAAAGCAGGCTCTTATGCTCTTGATGTACGCAATTTATAATAAGGGATGGGCTGTATAGTTAATCGTTTCTGTTCATTTGTTGTGTTACTTTATTTCTGTTTTCTTTACAGTTGTTTGAACAGTTGTAATATATACTTTTTTAGAAAGAGAATGAAAGATGTAATGCAATTATTGTTACGATAATTATTATTGAGTAAATTAAAAATAATTTGAGCAATTTTTTATAGATGGATTTATTGCTTGTTAGATTGAAATGAATTACTTTAATAGTTGCGTAAAAAGAAATCGGAAACATGAAAAACACAACTGGTAACCAATTCCACGTTTCTATAAAAAGTACTTGTTTGCCTGGGAAAAAAATAACATACAACAAACCTGCATAATTAGAGAAGAACATATAAACTATCGTAAATACAGTTCCTATTGTAATGCTCATTTGAATAACATAAATCAAAAATAACTTGCCGTGTCTGAATATAATAGAAAACGAATATAACATATTGCCCATTGTTATCGAAAATAACCAGACAACAGGAAAAATACCAAAAAGATCAAATGAAATTAACCCCAAAAGATATAAAAAAATTACCCAAAAATACAGCAGACAAAATGCCTTGACAACATAAAACAAACCAATCTGATACAAACCCCAATATAAAACCGCATCATTTACCGCCGTAAGAATTGACGGATCACGCCAACGGAAAAAAAATACAAGATAAATCAATCCTTGCGGTATTAACGTTATAAAAAAACAGAATTGAAATAAAAGAATTATCACCGCCAAACCAAACATGTCTGTTGCCGAAATCATATTGAGAAAACTGTTCAACTTGTCCACCGGCAACACCAACGCAACCGCTGCCAATAATCCCAATATCCCATACATAATCGCAAAATAAATCCCGTGATTGACAAGATTAAATTGACGCCGAAGTTCAAATACCATTATCGGATTCACTTGCTCTCCAACCCGCGAAACCAGTTTGTCAATAAAACTAATGACTTTGCTCATTTTGCGCAACAAAAAATAATAGTATCTATTAATTAGTAATATTTCAGCGGATTTAGTGTTTTGAGTTGATCAAGTAATCTATCTATCTTTTCTAGCCGTGCTAGCGGCGACATTATCCGTCGTCATGTGTTTATACTGCCCGTGCTATAAATTGTGCGACTCAAGAAACATAAAAGCCTACTTTCCTATAGGTAAGCAGGCTATTGTGCTTCTTGAGTCATGCATAATTTATGGTACTATAACATTACTTTGTAACATTAATATCTGTACATTTCCGGCTTGAACGGACCGTCAACTGAAATTCCAAGATAATCCGCCTGCACTTGCGTCAACTTTGTCAACTTCGCCCCAATCTGCTCAAGATGTAACCTTGCCACTTCTTCATCAAGCAACTTCGGTAAAACATGCACTCCAATCGGATACTTGTTACTCTCCGTCCAAAGTGCAATTTGCGCCAATGTCTGATTTGTAAATGAATTTGACATTACAAATGACGGATGCCCCGTCGCACAACCAAGATTGACTAATCTTCCTTCCGCCAACAAAATTATTGAGTTACCATTCGGGAAAGTGTAACGGTCAACAAGCGGTTTGATCTGTATTTTCTTTATCCCAGGATACTTCGTCAATCCAGCAACATCTATCTCAACATCAAAATGACCAATATTGCAAACAATCGCGTCATTTTTCATTCGCGCCATCTGATCAACCATAATAACATCACGGCAGCCAGTTGTTGTTACAAAAATGTTACCAATCGGCGCAGCATCCTCAAGAGTCATTACTTGAAATCCTTCCATCGCCGCCTGCAACGCACAAATCGGATCAATCTCCGTAACAATTGTCCGCGCACCATAAGAACGCATTGAATGCGCACAGCCCTTGCCGACGTCGCCATAACCGCACACTACTACCACCTTGCCCGCAATCATTACATCAGTTGCACGTTTTATGCCGTCTGCAAGCGATTCACGGCAACCATAAAGATTATCAAATTTACTTTTTGTTACAGAATCGTTCACATTGATTGCTGGTACTTTCAACTCACCTTTGGCGAACATCTGATAAAGACGGTGAACTCCCGTTGTTGTCTCTTCGGATATGCCTTTAACGCCTTTGATTATTTCGGCGTACTCCGGTTTGTGCAATAAAGCCGTCAAATCACCTCCGTCATCAAGAATCAAATTAAGCGGTTTGCCATCAGGAAAAATAACCGTCTGTTCAATACACCAATCAAATTCAGCATCCGTTTCACCTTTCCATGCGTAAACCGGTATTCCGGTTTGTGCGATTGCAGCGGCAGCGTGATCTTGTGTTGAAAACTTGTTACAACTGCTCCATGTTACCTCCGCACCAAGTGCAGTCAACGTCTCAATCAACACCGCCGTTTGAATTGTCATGTGAAGACAACCAGCAATTTTTGCACCTTTTAACGGCTTAGTTGCGGAATATTTTTTACGCAACGCCATCAAACCCGGCATCTCGTTTTCCGCAAGTAATATTTCCTTTCGCCCCCATTCCGCAAGACTCAAATCTGCGACCTTGTACGGGAATTTTGATTTTTCTATTGTCATTTTTTCTCCTTAAAAATACCGAACACATCCCCGAATTTTCATTGCCCAAAAATATACTGTTCGTAATATAAATT
>JAITDV010000355.1 GCA_031282385.1 Planctomycetaceae bacterium
TAAAGGAAAGTTAAAGTGTGAACAGTTTAAAATATGTAGGCTTTTATTTTTTTTTGATTCAGATATACTTCCTTGCCGTTTCGGAGATTTTTTATGCGGGCAAAAATAAGTAGCCGAATTCTAAAGTGCGTTTTGTATTATTGTTAATGTAACCAGACTAAACCAATATTAAATTAAATGAAACGAATATTTACGATATTTTTTTTGTTCTTTTTTCCTGTATCAATATACGGAGTGGAAATTCCGTTTGAAGTGATTGATGTTGATGGAGAAAGTCATGTTGGTCAAATAACTGCAATTGACAAGGAATTGATTCGAATTGATACCGGTTCAGGTGATTTGACATTTTCACCTCGCCGAGTGGAAATTGTGCAAAATCTTTCACCTAATCCATTTTTATTGCCCAATAAACCAACTAAAGACAACGATCCCCAAACCTCAATAACATCTAATAGGCAATTTAGAACTGAGATTATCAACGGTCAGATGGTGGTGATAAGTGAAAGAGGAAACATAGTACCGCTGCCTAATTTAGCTCAAGCCAGAAAAAGAGTGTTGCCGCCGGCGTTTTTGGAAAAGTTGCGTGAAGCCGAAAACGAAAAAAATACCGATAAACAAAACACACAAAAATTACCACAATTTCCGCCATCGGTGATTGTGATTGAATTACTTGACGGCAGCAGATTAATTGCGACACAATTTATTGTTAAGGAGCAGAAGGTAATTTGTAATTTGCTTGATCAAAATTACACTGCGCCTCAAAAAAATGTTGACAAAAAAGACAATACAGAAACTGCCAAAGAAAAACCAAATGAGAAAAATAATACACCAACCGGTAATGAAGTTATGTCTGAAGTAGTGATTCCGTTTGAACAAGTTTATTCGGTGCGATTTGCGGTAAAGAATTTTTCTGATATTTTTGAGCCGTCTGCTGAATGGTTGAAATATATCGGCAACACCGGAACAAGCGGAGATCGGATTGTGATTAACAAGGCAGGAGCGTTTGATGTTTATTCGGGCATTGTTTCTGAAGTAACGCGAGATGTGGTAGTTTTTTCGATAGACAATGAGAAGTTGCCGATACAACGAAGCAAAATTTACGGCATAATATTGCATTCGCCGAATCGTGAACAGATCAAAAGAAAAACTGTTTCGGGCGGTCAAATTACGTTTTGGACTGGAACGCAACTTATGTTGGAATCATTTACATTAAAGAAATCTGAAACAAAACAAGTTGCAGGAAATATTCGTAACGATAATTCTGATGTTGCAAATACAAATAATAAAATTTCGGAAGTTGATGTTGATATTGATGATATTGGTAAGTTGTCAGGCAGCAAAATATTATGGAAGGCGTTGGCGGGATTTTCAGGCGAAATATTTCTTTCAGAGGTTGACAATATAATTTTTTCGCGTGGTAATTCACTTTATCTAACTGATCTTGTACCGATTATACGTGAACGTTTGTTACCATTTGAGTGGAGTGGCAGCTCGATGAAGACCGATAACTCGACACCGATTTCAAAGATAAAGTTATTTCAAGCGAGTACATTGGGCATTGGCAAGAACAACATTGAGAAGCTTGATCCGAGTCTTGAATTAGTAACGCCGCAAACATCGCAACGAAACTCAAAACAAATAATTAATCAACCAATTCCTGCAATAGAAGGCGTAATTTTGGATGGAGTTTCGTATCGGCGTTGTGTAGTGTTGTCGCCGAAAACAGTTTTAGAATATGCAGTTACAGATTTAGAACAATCTTATTCTGCAATTAGGGGATTTGTTGGCGTAGATGACAGGTTGAAACCAAACGGGCGGGCAAAATTGATTGTTGCGGTTGATGGTAAAGTAATCTGTACAATGGAAATACGAGGTAAAGACACGGCAAAATTGTTAAGGTATGAATTGCCGCAAACTCACAAAAAAATCACCATCACCGCCGACTTCACCGACAACATCACAGAATCCGTTCCAATCAGCATCGGAGACTTAAAATTAATTAAGTAAGTGAGTAATTAATGGAATGCAAATGTCCGAACAACTATTCAGTTGCGGTATTCCTGCAATCCAATTGTTTAGAAGTTGGGGAAAAATGGCAGGCGGAAACGGTGAAGGAAATTTAAAGTGTGAACAGTTTAAAATTGCCAATCGACTGCAATGATATATTTTTTGTAACAATTAAAAAAATTTGGTAATTGACCTTTTAAAAAATTCTGGTACAATTTTGCCTTTTTGTAAATCAAACTGATTCTTATTATAGTTCAAATCAATGCGGGTGTGGTGGAATGGCAGACACGTTGGACTTAGAATCCAATGCCACAAGGCGTGGAGGTTCGACTCCTCTCGCCCGCAATTCTTTTAATTGTTAATTATTATTACTCTTAAATTATTGTACGAAATATAATCCGTGTCTGCGTCGTCTGTTTGTTAGGAAGGTTTCGATTATGTCTGCACTCTCTACTGTAAATCTTTCTTTGACGCCGCTTGAAAAGTAGTACAAAATATCGTCGCAATAGTCTATTTCGGAATAGGAACTCCAAACGTCTTTGTCCGAATCGAATCCTTTGACCACATCCAAAAAACGCTCTGTCCCAATTTCACACACTAAATTCACACCTGCAACCGCCGCCGCACCAATATATTGCCTTAACGGTTCAAATAACCGCGTTAAACCGAAAACAGGTTGTGAAATATCAAATATCGTGATTGTCGCATCCGCAATTTTCGCCAATCCAATCACCGAAAAAAATCTCTCCACATCATCAACCGTAAACACCAAAACATCTCCCGATAAATTTTCCCGCAACAATCCGGTTTGACCAACAAACCGAATCCGGCGAACCCCAAACTCCGTCAACAAACTCAACGATAATTGATCAAATCGAAATGATAAACCAACACCTTCAGAAATCATAATCTCGTTGCCGTCCGCATGAATTGAATCAATATCTATTATTGCCGTGTTTGGAATATCTGCTAACTCACTGATTAATTCATTCGGGACAAAAAATTGTATCTGCGGTAAATTAGACGCAACTCCTGAAATTAACTCATGTTCAATAAACATTTGACGATTGCGGTAAAATTTTAATTGCTCAATAAAACCGCGATCAATCTTGTCCCGCGCCGTAATCACAACACTCCGCACTTCACCCAACACTCCGCCGATTTGATACAAGCCATCAAAAAAATCACACGACGGATTTATCAATATGCCATTGCCGTTAAACGTAACAAAAAAGTCATAACCGACATTTTTCTTGATAATTCCGCTGTTGCTGCTTGAGTCGTTGTGGGGCTGCGGAAACATCAGAAGCGGAAATTTCGCCGATATCCGCGACTCCCGCAACAACTTCCTGTCCGCCGCCTGCAGCCATTTTTCATTAATTGAATTTGCCGTTTTGTAACATTCATTGAACCGATAGATTTGTTGTAGTTGGGCAAAAGTTTCTTTACCCAACCCGCTGCTATCACCTTTACACGATATACGGATTGCCGTTTCAAATATCGAGATGAACAATTTGTCATCAAACTCACGCGCCTTTCGCAATCCTTCGTTCAACAACTCAAAAACTCCACCTTTAAAACCATTTGCCGAAATCCTATTGTCTGCTCCATCACCAACTCCAATTTTAGCTAAATAAGCCAGAATTTCAGGTAAATTATATTGGCTAATCCGCCAATCCGAATCCGGCATTGCTGTTGCGATTCCATTTGGGGAAATGTCTGATTGAATTTTGGTTACGGTATTGATGGCAGAATTATTTTTTGTAACCGGCATAGAAATTGTAGCGGTTTGAGTTGATGTAGCGGTCGTAGGAGTTGCAGGAGGTGTAACTGTAGTAGAAGTTACAGGGCTTGAAACTGTTGCAACTTTATTATCGGGCAATTCAATTACGGCAGTAGGTTCCACTGGTTCTACAACAAAATTTTCCGACAATACTTCCGGTAACGGCAATGACCGTTTCAATTCGGGAGGTAAAAAACGACGCTCAATATTTAACTCTCCGCGTTTTTTTTTGACTGGATTTTGTCTCAACATGATTAAATTAAAGTGTGAATGGTTAAAAATTATTCAAGGTAAGCATATACTGTTCATACTATAAATTGCGGGACTCAATAGCAAAAAGCTTGCCTTCCGATAGGTAAGAAACCGGTGGTAAATGCAATTTAAAGTGTGAACAGTTTAAAATTGCAAAGGTTCATTCTACAAATTCATGAATATTCGTCAAGCATAATGATTAGTTAAAACAAACAAAATACACAAATTTATCTAATTATCGTTACAATTATAACGATTGTCCCAATTTTAATCGTACACATCCTTCTTTATTGAATGTTTTAAATTGTTCACATCTTAAATTGCATTTACCACTTAAATTGCATTTACCACCGGTTGCTTACCTATCGGAGAGCAGGCTTTTACGCTCTTGAGTCACGCAATTTATAATACGAACAGTATAAGTCTTTGCGTTGCCGAATTCTACAAGATGTTAGGTATAGAGGTTTTCTGAATTTATTATAAACTAGACCTTTTCTCTAACCTAAAAATACATCAACGCAAGAAAAAACCTACAACGAAAAACCGTCTTTAACAATATTTTTTTATCAAGATGGTATTGTATTTTATGAAAACTTGTTTTATAATCCTTGAACTTTTGGGTTGAGTCGATTTTGTGAGTTA
>JAITDV010000419.1 GCA_031282385.1 Planctomycetaceae bacterium
ATAATCCGCCTGGTCATACTACAGGCGCTTACATACCAACAAACTATTGTTTTTCCGAAGCGGATTTCGTTATCAAATCATACGGGAAACCAGGAAATAATCGTTCTCCATTCGGTATGATTGTCTCGTCTATATGGGGTTCAGCGTGGGGAACGGATGCAGAGCGAACTTTTTTTGCAATTTCAGATGGATTGAGCAACACAGTTATTTTAAGTGAACGTTGTGCAAATCCCGGAACCGGTAGTGTAAGCTACAATTTGTTAAGAGGAGGAATCGCCAATAGCGACGCATGGAACAACAAACCAAATGTTTGTATGGCGTTGAAAGGAACGGGCGGAAATTACAACAGCAACATCGGTAGGAATGGTTCCGGTACAAACTTCGGCTACTACAGACTCCACAACGCTTTTTTTCACACTATTCTTCCGCCCAACTCACCTTCTTGCTCATCAATTTCAGTGCATGAAACTTGGGCAGCCGGCGCAAACGCATCTCAATTACCACCAACAAGTTTTCATAGCGGCGGCGTGAATATTTGTATGGCAGACGCCTCAATTCATTTTGTCAATGATAACATTGATTATGGCAATTTATCGGAGTGGTTTCGTTGGGAAGGCGATGGTCGCGGTAATGTTTCTCCGTTTGGTATTTGGGGCGCGTTGGGAACAATGGACAACGGCGAAGCAAAAGGATTACCGTAGGTGAATTAATAGACCTTTTCGCTAACCGGTAGGAGACCACCCCTGACCCCTCCGAAGGAGGGGAATTATTTGCATCACTCGGAGGCGTATTCTTATTCCCCTCCTTCGGAGGGGTTAGGAGTGGTCTCGGAGGAGTTAAAGGCGGTTTTTCGTTGTAGGTTTTTTGTTGCGTTGATGTATTTTTAGGTTAGAAAAAAGGTCTAATACAATTCAAATATAGTGTGTTTGTATTACATTTGCTTTTAAACTGTTCACGTTATACTGTTCGTACTATAAATTGCAGGACTCAAGAGCGTAAAATCCTGCTTTCCGATAGGTAAGCAGACGAAGGTAAAGGAAATTAAAGTGTGAACAGTTTAAAATACCGTAGAGACACAATACATTGCATCTCTACACTGCAATTTGCGGGCAATTCGCATATTCAAATGAATATTTATAAAATTTTGAAAGGAGATTTAACATGAATAAACAAATTACAATTAACGTTACAATTATTATGACAGTAGTTTTACTTTGTGCTTTTGGGTGCGGTAACAACAGTAGTCTTACGGGACTTGTTCCGGCGGCAGGTGTGTTGCGGTTCAATGGGAAACCTGTTGATGGGGCGACGATTTTTTTCAATCCTGTAGGTCAAACCAAAGCAGCTTCTGCAATCACAGACAACAACGGCAATTTTACCGTGATGACGTTGAATCCGCATGATGGTATTTATTCGGGCGAGTATATAATTACTGTAACGAAAATTGAACGCCGCGGAGAAATGCGGGAAACGCAAACTGAACAAAGCCGTACTCCGATAATTCATGACACTCGTGAAATTATTGAACACTTGCCGTCAAAATACGCCGATTTAGAGACAACAGACTTAAAAATCACAATACCAAAAAACGGTAACAAAAATATTGTAATCAATTTAACAGGTACGATTGATTTGACGCCAAAAAAAGTCAAAGATATAGAACGGCGCTAGTTTTTGAGTAACTATTCAGCCGTGTAATTCAATTGTTTAGGAAAACGATGTTGTCTATTACAGATTTATCGGGCTTGGTGGAGCAGAATAGTTGCCGAGAAAAACACACACAGCTGAATAGTTACGCCGCTATTTCACATACAACAAAAAAACCGGTTCAGAAAATAATTCTGAACCGGTCAAAATGGGCGGTACTGGGCTCGAACCAGTGACCTCTAGCTTGTCGAGCTAGCGCTCTAACCAACTGAGCTAATCGCCCCCAAATGTTCGCTAATTTTCCCATAACACAAAAAACTGTCAATAGGGTAGTTCTAAACACCAAATGAAAAAAATATATACCGTTCGTACAATAAATTGCGTAATTCAAGATCGTAAATGCCTGTTCTCCAACAGGTAATCAGACGGCGGTAAACGAAATTTAAGGTGTGAACAGTTTAAAATGTATTCAGTATAGAACTATCCATTAGAAATTCCTTGTTAATAACATCAAGAATACACTCAAACAATAATCTGTTCGGGTGATTTCCACAACGTTCAATAGCGGTTATTGTGTCATTTGATTTGTTGTTTGTTGAGAGTAATTCGGTGTAGAGTCTGTAATTGCCGTTGCTGGCGGTCAATTCGGTTTTATTGATTTTGATATTGAGATTGCTTATTTTTGAGACAGCAGATAACAACGCGGAATTAGGATCAACTCCGTTGCCCAAGATAGTTTCTCCACCCGATAACATAATCGACACATTGTACTCTGAACCGGAATAACATTCCGAATAACCCGTACACGAAATCGGCTCAATCGAATTCATTGCCGGTAACTTTAACGCCTTCGCAAGCAAAAGAAATTCAGTAATCCCCCAAAAATGTAAAACTGAATTTTTTATTCGTTTCAATAATTGATCAATTTTGTCATCGTCAATTTGCCCCAGTCCAAGTTGTGCCGCAAACATGCCGATACCGGCTTTGCCCGAATGCCGCGACAAAACTACACGCTCCGGCACAGAATTGTAAACTTGGCAAACGTCATCAGAATTATTGTACAAATAATCTGCCAAACGCTCCGGCAAATAATTTACCTCTGCGACCTTGATTCCCTTTTGATGAATTCCCGACGCATGAGCGCGAACATTCCATCCAACCAATGGCTTCATCCGCCCCGAAACAATTCCTACAGCAGAATAGAATTGGTTGACCAAGCAAGCTAGTTGTCCACTTTTTACTCCGGTATAAACATTGTAAATTTCAGGATGCAAAATCAAATTGATAATTACTTCTTCCAACGCAGCATTCCCCGCCCGCTCGCCAATACCGCCAACAGTAACCTCAACTTGATCACAACCGGCTTGAATCGCCGCAAGCGTATTGGCAACCGCAAGCCCGCAGTCATTATGGCAATGAATACTCAATCCAGCTTTATTAGCCGCAAAACCATCTACCCGACTCCGCAAGTGTTGAACCAATAACTCAACTTGAGATGGTACAAATAAACCAACCGTATCAGCGATATTAACAACCTTTGCACCAGATTCAATTACAACATTACAATATTCGTACAAAAAATCTGTATCTGCCCGTGTTGCGTCTTCCGCGCCGATTTCAATTGACGCTGCCAAACCTGCCGCATAAGAAGTTACTGCTCTCGCCTTCTTGATCAACTCATTACGACTGATCCCAAAAAACGTTGAAATATGCAGATCACTCACCGGTAGCGTAATATGAAGCACACAGTTTTTGTTGAGAATCGCAGCAGTATTGCCAATATCCGCAATGCCCGCACCACAAATCACCGCAACCTTGACCGGAAAATCACGTAACACAGAAATAATATCACAACACGCATCAAAATCTTGTTGCGACGATAACGGAAAACCCGCCTCAATTATATCAACACCAGAATTGGCAAGCACAATTGCTAAAGATCGCTTGGTCGCACGATCAAACGCAATTCCCGCAGCTTGATCACCATCACGCAAGGTAGTATCAAAAAACATCAAACGCCGCATCAAATACCCACAACTTCATTATCAAAAAAACTTGAAACCATTTAAACTGTTCACACCTGAATTGCCCTTTACCGCCGCCTGTTTACCTATCGGAAAGCAGGTTTTTATACTCTTAAGTCGCGCAATTTATTGTACGAAGAATATAACAAACACTCCTTTAAATTCTGTTTTCATTTTGTTAAAAGACATAATGGAACTACTCAGTCGTGTGTTTCTTATCGTCAACTATTCTGTTCCCCAAGCCCAATAAATCCGCATGGAACAACATAATTTTCCGAACTGCTTTAATATTTTACTTTAGGCTACACTCCCGCCAGCTTCATTCTTATACCCTACTAACCTCTAAAAATTGGATTGCAAGAATCTCGCGACTGAATAGTTACCATACAAATTTTGTATTTCTAGTGAAATAACACAAATATTATTTTTGAAAATTCAATTGGAGTATTTATTTTACTTTTACATCGTGAATGAACTTAAATTTTGGCTTTAGACTTCCTTGTTGCATAGAACCTTCAAACATTTCGGTTAGGAATTGTTTTTTTCCGTTAGGTTGGTTTTCGGGGTCGGGGAA
>JAITDV010000444.1 GCA_031282385.1 Planctomycetaceae bacterium
TTACAGGATTATTTTCTTGTTCCCTTTTTTATTGTGTGCTTAAATTTTAGTACGGCAAAATTTAATTCTATTGATGTTTCCGTGTCGGTTGTGTTCATTTCAGGATCAAGCAATTCCGTGATCAATTCGCCGCTTGATTGCATGAGTTTTTTCTGTGATTCCTTGTCCGATACCGTTGTCAATTCATTTATTTTTTTGTGACAAATTTCTCACTTTCGTAAATGTTTCAACTATCGCAATCGTGGTTTGTACCGCTGTCGGACTCTTTAATATTGTTGCCAACATGTATAAGCCTTTTCTGTAAAGGCTTTGGGCAATATTGGTGAAAATTTAATTTTGGGGTTATCAAAATTTTTGATCACCTCATCTTTTTCTTTTTGATTTATAGTAACAATATAACCTTCTGGAAATTTTTCAGGATTATTCTTTACAGCCTGATTTATTTCTCTTGTTGTTATGCCGTACAACTCCGCCACATCGCTATCAAGTATTACACTTTGACCGCGAATCGTTATTATTTTTTCTTCAACTTGTTTAAACTTCACAATGTCAGACATTTTTTATTAAATCTTTTTTGCAACGAACAGGATATTTCCTGCGTTGCCTTCTGTTACATTGATACCGAACAATTCCCTGAGTTTCTCATTTTTAATAACATCATTGGGCGTAATTGCCAAATTTGAACAATTTTGGAACACTATTCGCGGTTATTTTTTTCAATAATTACTTGTTTTTCCCTGCATGAACGGCGGGAGTATAGCAATTTTTAAAAAATCACACAATAGCAATTTTAGATCAAATAGAAATTTTTTATAAAAAATGAGATGCAAATGTATTTACCAAATTCACACCACCAACAACTGTAAACAAAAAAATTTTTAATAGACCTTTTCGCTAACCTGTAGGAGGAGTTAAAGGCGGTTTTTTCGTTGTAGGTTTTTTGTTGCGTTGATGTATTTTTAGGTTAGAGAAAAGGTCTAATAATAAAACATTACATTTATACATTTGGTCAGAAGATTGTTGTTAAATTTTTTTCCAAGTAGAGAAATTTATATTAAAAATTACCTCTCATCAATCGCAAAATTCACTTTCGATCAAAATTGGTAAAGTCGAATATCTGTTGTACACAAAAGGCGAAAACAGAACAAAACACGGAACATCTCAGAACACTTTATTACTTACAAACTAGAAATCCAAACTTGAACAGTAACTATTCAGTCGTATTAATAAACCACCTCTATCCCATCCATATAATGGGGAATCATTAAATTCACCTCATTTGAAGGGGTTATGGGTGGGTTAAAAACTGACAGTTTTAAGCGGTTACTGCATTCCCGCCTGCCATAAATTTTTTCTGCATAGAGCTACCGACTGAATAGTTACGTTATCGTTTGAATATGTTCGATAAAAAAACGCACAACTGAATAATCACAATTGCACAATAGTAATCTATAGATCATATAGAATTTTTTCAAAAAAGGGGTGTAAATGTATTTATAACATTCACACCCCCAACAACTGTAAACAAAAAATGTTTAACAGCGGAATTTTACATTGTCGGTTGATCGTAAATAAAATTTTTCCCCAAAAGAAAGATTATACTACAAATCACCGTTATCGATCTGGAAATTCTTTTTAGCAAATCATTCTTGTAATCTAAATTTCCTTCCACGTCGGATTGAGAGTTGTTCCCCCAATCTCAAAACTTTTTGTGAGTGGAGCGGAATAATTTTTTGTAAAAATTGTTGACCACGAGTTGATAAACCACGCCTCTTCCACTTTCAAATAAATGTCAGTTGCAGCAGCAGGGATTGCAACTGACTTGTTAACACCACAAGTAAATTCACCACTACCAACAGTAATATCCTTACCGTCCAGCTTAAACGAAACCGAGAATCGTGATACGTATCCTCCATTGTTTCGTACTAAAATTGAACCCGAGGTCTGCGTAGCCTCAAGGTTGTTAATGTGATTGTCAAGTACAAAAGTCATCTTAATGTCCTCCTAGTTAATGGAAGTTGAGGTAGATAAAGAGAAAATATTTATCCACCATTTATCAAACACAAAAATTGTCTCTCCAACACAATCAGAGAGCCAAACAGCTTACCTAACACTTTAGAAAAACACACAAATCATGTGATACCAAAATGTAGAGAATATCTAATAATTTATTTTATCATAGAGAACACAGAGAAAAAAATAATAAACCTTTTCTCTAACCTAAAAATACATCAACGCAACAAAAAACCTACAACGAAAAACTGCCTTTAACTCCTCCGAGCCCCCCCTAACCCCTCCGAAGGAAGGGAATATTCCCCTCCTTCGGAGGGGTCAGGGGTGGTCTCCTACAGATTAGCGAAAAAGTCTAATATGTTCTATATGAAAACCTATTTTTACGCAATCACGCTTTATATTCTAAAGTTCATCAAACACAACTACGGTTCTTATCAATCTTAATTATGCTAAAACAAAAATCATAAAAATAGACTTAATCAAAATAACAATGCTGTAAATACGCCAACTATCAATCTCCGTTTGACAAAATTTTCGGAAAAAAAGATTTCGACAAAATGTTAATTTTGTTATTTAGACAAGATAGAGAAATTCAAAAGAATACGTTAATATATTAATTCACTCCTCAATATATTAATTCACTCCTCAAAATTTGCAACTATTCAGTATTTTGATTGTGCGGACAACATTGGTACTCGCCGATAAGAAGAGCGTAAGTAGATCGTTAACAAAATCATTTGATCGTTTGGCGGTTTTGTTTGAATGTAGGTTTGACTTATATCAACTATCAACAAACGCAACCAATCAGATGAGCGGATCGCCTACCTGAAAATGATAACCTCAGACGAAAAACACAATACCTTTGTAAACAACTGAATAATTAGTTGTCCCTGAAAAAGTCTTTTTGTGCTATAAATTCTGGGCTTATCAGGTTGAAATTTAGAGTTATAATTTGCAATATAGTTATTGTTTTATCCGAGATTTTCCTTAAAACCTTGCCAATATTAGACCTTTTCTCTAACCTAAAAATACATCAACGCAACAAAAAACCTACAACGAAAAACCGCCTTTAACTCCTCCGAGACCACCCCTAACCCCTCCGAAGGAGGGGAATAAGAA
>JAITDV010000448.1 GCA_031282385.1 Planctomycetaceae bacterium
CCATCATTGGAATTGTCAAATACAATCCGAATCCGATAGAAACGCGGTAATCATCTTCCCATTTGTGTATTGATTTTTCCACTGTACCAGTGTCTATGAAAACTGATCCCATGACCATATCATCCGCAGTAATTGGGAAAATTAATTCTGCTGAGTTGTAAAACTCCACACAACCGCCTTCAATTACGCCAAGAATATTACGCGGCGAAACTCCACGATATTCGAATCCTCTCAAAGTTGCATAACCTCCGCCGAAATATCGTTCGTAAATCGGCGTACCCGTTTCCGAAATATCCAAACTACACCGCAATCCCAAAACCCAACGCCCGCTACGATCCGGACGCTCATGCAACGTGAAATATTTGCGAATGTCTATATTGCCCCGCACAAATTGATAATCGCCCAATACCTGCTCAATTCCGCACGAAATCAAATGACCTTGTGTTGGACGATATTCGCTGTCTCGTGTATTGTGGCGTGCATTGAGACCTATTCCATACATTGGATGACGTCCTACCGCATCGAATAAATCCAAAGAATAAATTGCCGGATTATAAATTCGTACTTCTTGCGCACTCAACGTTAAAGATGTTAAAAAATCAGGCGCCCAAAGTTTGCCAAACGAAACCGAACCTCCAATACGATCTTCATACCACTCATCATAAAAACGTTGATAATAATAACCGTTGACGCCAAACGAATAATCAAGATTGAAAAAATACGGCGTTTCCCAACTTGCCGAATAACGGCTCACATCCGTACCAGGCATTGCCTCAATACGAAAACGTTGACCTTTGCCGCGAAAAGCATTCTTCCAATCCTGCAACCGTAATCCGCGCGGAAAATTTAAGATATCAAAATTCTGCTCCTCTATCATAAAACGACCCATCAAACCGGAATCAGAACTAACCGCAACACTCATCATTATCATGCCTGTTCGCGTTTCTTGTACTTTGACCATCATATCCGACGGATAAATTTTATCACGATAAGCATTGTTCGGATCAATCGCAGAAGCCGAACGCGAAATTGCGCTATCTGAATTATTGTTGCCCAAATAAATATCACGGCTGTCAATTCCTGACGCATTAAATGTTGACAAATCCAATGTCGGAGGAATGTATGGTTCTGCATTGCTATTGCTATTGCTATTGCTATTATTACTATTGCTATTGCTATTGCTATTGCTATTGTTATTTTTTATTTTTTCTGATTCGGGCAAGCGGTATTGAGTTGGTTGAATTGATGTGGGCAATGCAGTATTGGATTGGTACAATGCCGGTTGTTCATACACGATAGCAACACTGCCGGATGAATAATTGGTTGTATTGGTTGGATTATTCGTTACGTTAATTGGCGCAATTGACGGCTGGACAAATTGAGGTTGCGAAGTTTGCAATTGTATGGGCGCAACTTGATAAGAATTTGATTGAGCCGGAGACGCATAATTTGAATACGTGTAATTTTGATTTGTGTTATTCTGATTTGTATTATTCTGTTTAGTTGTGCTGCCAAGCGGATTATATTGACCGCGATATATAACTTCGTCTGATACGACCGTGTACAAATTTTCATCAACATTTTCATCAAATTTTTTCAAGGATAAATTTAACGGTTGAACGGGAGATTGTGCGGGTTGGTGGAAATTTTGATTTTGGTGCGGCGGTTGTTTTTGGGGCGGTTGTGGGTTTGGCGGTATGATTTGTTTATTCGTTTGATTTGGTGATTTGATAAAAAAGAATTCGGCGAAACGTTGCAACGGTTCTCTAGTTTTTGAATTGTCAGGCAAACCAATCAACCGATGATTTTGCCCGCGAATAACAGGACCGTCAGCGACAACAATTTCATCTTGAATTGCTTCGTTTTCTTTGTTTAGTTCTTCTGGTACAGAGAAAGTGATTTCCGGCATTTGACCTTGCATTGGATTTGAGATAAACAAACCTGACGCCATGAGCCGCCGTTTACTTGATTCGATTTCCTTCGTATTCAACACTTCGCCTGGATGTATGGACAAACGATTGAGTACGGTGTACCACTTTGTGTAAGGGTCTGCGCCTTCGTGTCCGAGTATTTCAACTTGTATTCCGCGCAGGTAACATTTCGGTCCTTCTTTTATATTTATAACAACGTCAACAATGTTATCATCAATTCTGGGATCAGGTTCGATACTTGCGAATACGTGTCCGATTTCGCCGTATTTTTCGCGTATTTTGTTAATATCTGTTTCGAGCATATCTTGATTGAAATATTTTTCGCGAGTGAGTTGCATTACTTTTTTTAGCTCTTCGTCGGAGTAAGATTGATGACCGATGAATTTGACATTTCTCATCAGACAACGCGGACCTTCATCAACAATGAATTTTACTTTTACCCATCTGCGGTTTTTACCTAAGCCGCTGTAGCCATCTGTTTCCACAAATTCACGATCTATTTTGGCGTAAAAGAAACCAAGTTTACGGTAATAAGTAATCAATGTCTCAACATCATCTTCTAATTTTTTTCGCGTAAATTCGCCGCCGAAATTCCACAAGATACCGCGTTTGGTTTGGAGCAACGTTTTCAGATGTTCGCCGCTGACGACTTTACTTCCTTCAATTGATACATTTAAAACTTTTTGTTGTGTACCTTCGCTGATGTTGAATACGACGCCGCGGTCGCCTATTTTATCGCCGCTCAATACTTCAATAAAAACGTTGTGGTATCCGCCTTCACGATAGAAATTTTCAAGCCGTTCTTTGGCTTGATGTATTGCAATTGGGTCAATACACTCTTTGACGCGTAGATTAATTTCGTCAAGCAATACTTTACGGGTATGCGCATGATTGCCGACAAATTTGATGTAATGAATAACAGGACGCTCAAAAAACATAAATGTTACAATAAATCCTGTAGGTGTTTTTTCTACTTTCAACTTCACATCAATAAACAAACCGGTATTCATCAATGCGCGTTTATCTTCTTCAAGTATGCCGGCATTGAAGGGACGATTTGTTTTGGTTTTTATTATTTTAAGAATATCTGTTGCGCTATTTTGTACGTTACCGGTAATGCGAATATCAACTATATTATCAGAGGTAGAAGGTTTATTAGAATCGGTATTTGCAATCGTTGAGCTAACCGGCGGATTCGTCAATTCGGTTTTGGCACTGTCAAAATACTTACGCTCTTCAGGATTTTGTGCATTAATCGAATACTCAAATAATGTAATCAATATACAGATAATTATTGTTACGATAAATTTGATTGTGTATAAATTTTTCATAGTTTGGATGATGTTGTGGTTAACTTGATTTTGTCAAATTGTACAAAAGTTGTTCTAACTGTTTAGTATCATTTCATTCGAATACAACATTTACGTGAAGTGATATTTTAATTTTTACGGAAATTTCACACATTTAAGCTGGATTAGACCTTTTCTCTAACCTAAAAATACATCAACGCAACAAAAAACCGCCTTTAACTCCTCCGAGACCGCCCCTAACCCCTCCGAAGGAGGTGAATAATTCCCCTCCTTCGGCGGCGTCTTCTTATTCCCCTCCTTCGGCGGCGTCTTCTTATTCCCCTCCTTCGGAGGGGTCTTCTTATTCCTCTCCTTCGGAGGGGTCTTCTTATTCCTCTCCTTCGGAGGGGTCTTCTTATTCCTCTCCTTCGGAGGGGTCTTCTTATTCCTCTCCTTCGGAGGGGTCTTCTT
>JAITDV010000366.1 GCA_031282385.1 Planctomycetaceae bacterium
GTTAGGGGTGGTCTCGGAGGAGTTAAAGGCGGTTTTTCGTTGTAGATTTTTTGTTGCGTTGATGTATTTTTAGGTTAGAGAAAAGGTCTAATTACTTTCAAAACACTCGCGCGGCAGAATCGTTTACTAGACAAATTACGTTCAGAGTTAGTTTTTATTCTGTTTAATTTTATTATTTGCGCGTTTATTGTAGATTAGCTCGCAGATTTTGTTTCCGATTGGGTTGTTCAATAACAGTAACACCAACTTGTAACGTAACGATGGAATACAAACAACACGCTTTGTTTTTTTAATTGATTTGATAGAACATCGTACCACGTAATCGGCATTGAGCCATGCGAATCCGGGAGTTTTGTCTTTTTGAAATCCTTTCATTGTTTCTGTACCGTGAAAACCCGTGTGCGTTAAACCTGGGCAAAGAGCTTGTACTCGTACACCATATTTGTTTACATCGCATTGAAGGCACTTTGAGAAAGAAAGTACGTATGATTTTGTTGCCATGTACTCCGCGCAATTTGTCCCGAATAAATACGCGGCAACAGATGATAAGTTAATCAAAAAACCTTTCTTTCGTTTGCACATTGGAACAAGAGCGGCACGCGATAAACGCATCAAAGAAATAATGTGAACACGAATCATCTCTTCCTCTAAATCAGGATCAACATCAGGAAACATGCCTTCGCGTCCAAAACCTGCATTGTTCACCATGAACTCAAGCGAATCCTCGTCCTCAAGACGTAATTCTAAACGGCGCACCTCATCCGGTTGTGCAAGATCACATACAAAAACTTCCGCCCGAATTCCATATTGCGATTCATATTCCGACTTGATTGCATCAAGCAAATTACCGCGCCGCGCCACAAGCAATAAATCATAACCGTCAACCGCAAGTTGACGCGCAAACTCTTTGCCCAAACCATCACTCGCGCCGGTTACAACCGCAAGCGGACGCGCCAAACCAATTTCATTAGACATAACACAAAACTCCAACAAAAAAATTTACACACCACAAAAGATCAATACATAATCTTGAAGTAATAACTGTTACCTTTTGTACTGTAAATTGCGTGATTTAATTTAAAATGTAAAAACTAAACTAATCTAATTTCGTAACTAGTCAGCCGTGTGTTTCTTTATCGCCAACAATTCTGTTACCCAAGCCCAATAAATCCGCACGGAACAACATAACTTTCCGAACATTTCTAATAGACCAACCCTTATTTATCAAACTGCCATTAGTAGCCAAAATTTCCTTCCAACACGCCCTTATGTTTTGTTTGATATTGTTGTCCTAGTTTCACCATCGAAAGAATAAGGGCATAAGGGTGCATTGAGGGGACTCTGCTTGCTACTAAGGGGGAATTGGATAAATAAGGGTTGTTTACTTTATATACTGTTCGTACTATAAATTGCATGACTCAAGAACGTAAAAGCCTGTTTTCCGATAGGTAAGCAGGCGAAGGTGATGGAAATTTAAGGTGTGAACAGTTTATTGTGTTGTTTTTGGATTGCAGGAATCCCGCGACTTAATAGTTACGATTTATTTATTAAGTAACTCAAAACACTAATTCCACTGAAATATTAGACCTTTTCGCCAACCTGTAGGAGACCACCCCTGACCCCTCCGAAGGAGGGGAATTATTCCCCGCCTTCGGATGCTTCTTCTTATTATTCCCCTCATTCGGAGGGGTTAGGGGTGGTCTCTGAGGAGGAGTTAAAGGCGGTTTTTCGTTGTAGTTTTTTTGTTGCGTTGATGTATTTTTAGGTTAGAGAAAAGGTCTATTACCTAACTTCTAATTATTCATTTTTCTGAAAAATGATTCAGCATTGTTTCTGCGCGATTTGCTTCTGAACAATTTGTCAATATTTTGACAGCTTCTTCAAGTTGGGTGCGGCGTGTGTCTTTTGAATATTTTACGGCGTCAATTCCGCCTGCACGTGCTACTGCATCGTCATAGCGATCAAACATCGCCGCAACTTCCAACAACGCATACCGTGTGTCAAGAAAATATGTATCAAGAACTTGTTCTGGAGTTTGCATTAACTTTATCTCCTTATCAATAATTTATTGGCAAAAATAAAGTAGAGGTATCTGTAATTTTAATTCCGAATTTTACAACCTATTGCACCATGCTTCTATGACGTATGGCAAGTTTGCATTCATGTCAACTTGTTCAATTGCTTCGAGAACGGAGTTTAATCTTTCAGCGGCAATTTGCATTGATTCGTGTGAGTTTGCCTGTTTTAGTTTTTCTCTGAAATGGTTGATTGCAATATTTAATATCAATTTTAGCCGTCTTCGTCTTAACGGAGCTTCTTTTCCAACTTCGTCGATGAAGTTATTTAGTTGTGTTGCCAAGTTTACGGAGTCGATAATTCGGCTTGTAAGTTGTTTTTCAAAGTCTGCCCGTATTTTGTCAATAGCTTCATCGTAAAGTTCTCTTGCTTGATCATAACTTCCGTTGCTTCGCCGTGCCAGATTTAGACCTTGTTCAAGTGTTGAAACGACGTCATTTTTCAGCAGAATAGCGGCAAGAGCTCGCGGCGGCAACGGCGAAAATCTTATAATACGGCAACGGCTGCGTATAGTTGGTAATTGTTTTGCGGTTGAAGTTCCGATCAGGATGAGCAACGAATCCGGCGGCGGTTCTTCTAATGTTTTAAGAATTGCGTTTGCGCCTTCTGAATTGAGATAATCTGCATCGTCGATTACGGCAACTTTACGGTTACCGAGATACGGTGTTCGCGAAATATCAAAACACAATCCCTCCCCGCCGCGATGCTCTTTGCTGCCAATTAAAAACTCAAGCGGAATAAAAGATTTATCCGCCGGTTTGGCAACATAAAAGAAATCGGGATGAGTTGGAATTGCGTTTACTTGTTCCGATTGCGGATTGAATCCGAATTGCAAGCATGATTCACATGTTCCGCACGGTTCAAGTCTGTGTCCGCTTTCGCCCTTGCAAAGTAATCCTTTCGCAAGTGCAAACGCAAATCGTTTTTTGCCTATACCCGCGGCGCCGATAAACAGAAAACTTCCCGACAATCGACCGCGTAAATGCGCAGAACGAAACCGTTCAAAAATGGCGTCGTGCCCTTGAATTTCTTGCCAAGTCATGATTATTGCAATTGGTTAGTATTGGGGTCGGCTTATGACTCTTTTTTGTACGTCAATTTCAATTTCGCCGAATGCGTTTTCGTGACGTTGAATTGCGGATTGCAGAGTAATCAACATCCGCTTGGCGGAGTAGAAACTTGTAACAATTCGGTTTGACACGGCGATTGTCTGTTGTGGAGGACCGAGTGGTTGCGGGTTTAAGCCGAAATCAATAATAATTTCTTCAGGCGTTCCGGTTATTCTGCAATAGTTGACATAATTAGCCTGTACATTGGAATCGTCAAGCTGTAATTGTTGTCCCGTTAGTTCGGCGGGTCTGTTTGGAGTGTCTCCAGACATAATTCAAAAACTCCTTTAATTGGATTGTTAATGTAAATTTCGTAACGCTCCGGCAACCCAAAATCCGTCTTGACCAAAATCATCAAAACAAACCTGCCGGATACCGGATTAAACTGTTCTTATTGAATTTCCGTGCAAACCGCACCAAAAAATAAAATACAAACAGTCCAAATCACAGCAACACAGATTTATAACAAAACATCAAATTATGACAATAGGGGAACCTGTTTTCCAATTTTTTGCGGTGGGGGAGTTGCGAAAATTTTTACTGTCTGTATATTACGAGCTAGTTGTGTTGCAACATGTGTTGGGGTTGATTTTGAGTATTAAATCAGTCGGCATGTCGCGTCAAATTTCACAAATAACTTTAACTTTACAATCAAAAAATGAAACTTTCAAAAATTACATTTACAAATGAAATTTCAAATTTCAACAACATGAAAACATTGCTTACTTCTTTAATTTCTGCCTTGTGTTGTTTAACAATTTTTGTAACAACAATTCAAATGACTTTTGCCCAACCGGAACCAGAAGCGAAAAAAACCGAAACCAATACGGAAACAAAAGCAGTTGCGCCTGATGCAACTAAAACCGAATCGAAACTCATTATAAATAAATCCGAAGCAACAAATCTTGGAGAAAAAAATAAAGAGTTTATAAACCAATACGAAAACTATGCAAACATTATCAAAAAACTCACAAAACTAAAAACAGAATACGTCAACGCTAAACCGGAACGCGCAGTTGCAATCGACAAAGAATACAGCTCCTTGATCGCCGAAGGAATAAAGATAAGCAACTCAATGATCGATGCAGGAATCGCAGCTTACAATGAAGCGCCAAATCGAAGTGTGTTTGTTAATAATTTTTTGTTCAGTAAAATGATTTGGGAATTTAATCGGGACAATTATGAAATTACAGTCAAGATTTTCAAATCAATTGTTGGCAAAGGCATTCCTACCGATGCAAATATTTTGTACACTTACGCGGGTTTGGCGGCTATATTGACTTGTGATTTTGACGAAGCTGCAGCATGGATAAAAACAGCTAAAGATAATAAGTCTTTTGACACATACATAAAAAACTTGCAATCTGCGTCTAAAAATAGTTCTCAAGTATCGCGTGAGCAAGCTATGGCAATGAATTTTGTTGCGTGGAGTAGTCAGATTGCTGAAATAAAGGCTGATTGGGAGAAAGAAAAAGTAATTCGTGCGGCTGAAGCTGAAGCGAACAAAAATCCTAAAACACAGTTGCCGCGTGTTGAATTGAAAACGAACAAGGGCAGGATTGTTGTGGAGTTGTTTGAGAATGAGGCGCCGAATTCGGTTGCGAATTTTATTTCGCTGGTTGAGAAAAAATATTACAACGGTACGAAATTTCATCGCGTTTTACCTTGTTTTATGGCACAAGGCGGCGACAAAGGTTTTGGCGAACCTGGTTATCAAATTGATGACGAGTGCAGAAAACCGGAAGCAAGAAAACACTTTCGAGGTTCGTTGAGTATGGCAAATGCGGGACCTAATACAAACGGTTCACAATTCTTTTTGACTTTTGTAAAGACAAATCATCTTGACGGCAAGCATACTGTTTTTGGTCGGGTTGTTGAAGGGATTGAGGTGCTTGCGGATATTCAACGAGTTGATCCGTCTGATACCGAGACGCCGGTGGGGACTATTGATGAAATTGTTGAGGCAAAAGTATTGAACAAACGCGATCACGCTTACGAACCGGTTAAAAGGTTAAGATAAACTAGTTTGGTAATGTTTCAAGTTGTTGAAAATTGTGGACAATTCTAAAAAATAATTTGTATCATTTTTCTCGTTCGGGGCAATTGATTGAAATGATACAAATGTAATCAATATACTTGGATTTTTTGTTTTTAAGATTGGATTTCAAGTTTGTCATGTCCAGAAAGTCTATTTTGGTAGTTGACATTCAGATTGACTTGTTGTTGTGTGATGTTATACTTTGACGGTGATTTGTCAGCGTTATGGTTGCTTTTTTGATTTAGTTTTCTGGTGCTGTATTCGCGTTTTGGTCAACACTGAATTATTGAAACGATACTT
>JAITDV010000340.1 GCA_031282385.1 Planctomycetaceae bacterium
AAATGATGCCACATTTCCAGTCAAAAATTTAGATAATAATAATGTAGGAAATTGGATAAAACAAAATACTCAACGAATAAATATCTTAATTGATAGTAATTTAGGAAAGTTTTTGTTGAATTATATTGAATCATTTATGCAATTATATTACAAACCCAAATATGAAGGTTATTGAAGAACAAGTAAGGAAAACTTATGGTATATTTCACACGGTAACAAATTACCATTTTTATTTTCCCTTGTTCCACAGACAGATAATATTAGGTAGGCGATCCCCTTCTCCTAAAGGGATCGCCTACCTCTGAATTATTTGACGAAATAAAACCATTAAACGAGTATGAATTCATAAATTGGATAGAACATTGGTTATTAAAATAATTACGATAAATGGACAGGTCAAACGCAAAATGTAATGATAAGTCCATAAGATTGATTGTAAACCGGATACGAAATTTTTCAACTATTTTCACACGAGACGCAAATGTCAACACAAAAAATAACAAACGACAATACGTCACTTCTAGCGGCGGTGAAATCTAATTCCGATTTAAAAACTCTCGAATATTTGATTTCGCAGGGAGCAGAGGTCAACGCAAAAGATAAGAATGGAAAGATTCCTGCGGGATTTTGCCAACACTAAAGCGGTGATCAACTCAACCACCATTTCACATTTTGTCTTAAAATCGATCGTATATTTTTGTTGCAATTGTTCAATATGTTTTTTCTGAACATAAAGAGAGCTGAAATAGGAAGTGAAAGGTTGCCCCAAAACGGATGCGTTACGACAAGACAAACGACCAGTCGAATACGGATCGCATCAACAAATAGATGCCGGTGAGTCTGAAGCAATTCTAGTAAAAAACTGTGTAACAGCTTATCATTGTTGTGACAAATTTGCGGCAAATGATAAAAAGTTACGAAAATAATGGCATAAACTCGAAGATTGAATCCAACTGGTCACAGTACGGCGCGGTTGACAAGCCAACACAATGCCTAACAAAAATGAAAGAAAATAAATAGCACAATTTTTCGATAAACACTTCTTAAAATTAGTGGTGTAGTGATTATATCGGGATAATGCGTTATTGTGGTTCATTGGACAATCCTTTGTCTAGGTTAAATCACGGAATGGGAAAAAATTGGAGGGGAATGGAAAAAAATACAAAATATATTATACTAAATTTCAATACTATTTTATAGACCATTTTTTGGAAAGGACAGTCACTATGGTCTCTCTATCGTTTCACATGTCCTTTTTGTCTCTACAGAAATTGAGTTGGGGACGATAGGGACAAATGGGACTGTGAACAAAAATCTTTAAGCCCAATTTATGGCAAAGTAAAGTAATATGTTTGGTTCATTGATTCTCAAAAATCCAATATTGGTTGCGTCGGGGACTTTTGGTTATGCCCGTGAGATGGAAGGAGTTGTTGACTTATCACGTTTGGGCGGAATTATTCCCAAAACCGTAACTCTAACTCCGCGACCCGGCAACCCGCCGCCACGCACTGTCGAAACCGCATCAGGATTACTCAATTCAATTGGTCTTGATAACGACGGAATTGATGAATTTTTGCGCAATAAATTGCCCTATTTCAAAACACTCGGTACAAAAATTATTGCCAGTATTGCGGTGAAAAATATTGAGGAATGTCCGGTTTTGGGCGAAAAACTTGGGCAGGTTCAGGGAATTGACGCGATTGAACTAAACGTGTCTTGTCCGAATGTGAGCGGCGGTGTTGATTTTGCAATGGAACCAAAACTGTGTGAAAAAATTGTTGCAACATTCCGGCGTGTTACAACGCTTCCGGTTTTGGTCAAATTATCGCCTAATGCCGGAAATATCGGCGATGTGGCGCGGGGAGCCGAACAAGGCGGAGCGGACGGAATTTCAGCAGTCAACACTTGTCTCGGTTTGGCAGTGAACTGGCGGCAACGCCGTCCACGACTTGGCAATGGTTTTGGCGGTTTGAGCGGTCCGGCAATCAAACCAATTGCGTTACGTTGTGTCCGGCAAATTTTCAAAGCAGTGAAAATTCCAATTCTTGGTATTGGCGGAATTGAAACGATTGACGACGCAATGGATTTTTTTGTAACGGGAGCGTCTGCCGTCCAGATTGGAACGGCAAATTTTTACAACCCAACCACAACCATGAAAATCCTTGACGCCTTGCCCAATGCCTTAGCCGAATTGGGTGTGAAAGATGTTGCGGAAATTGTCGGAACGCTTCAATTGTAATTTCCGAATGACTATCCTGATTGTTTCACATTTTGAGGTGGATAAATCAAGAGGTAGGCGATGTTTCGCCGAAACATCGCTTGCCCCTGTGTGCGGACGGTAATTGGTGTTTTGCTAATCCGATTTCCTACCGTTCACAGGGGCAAGTCGGCTATCGCCGACGCGACCTTTTGGCAAAAGGTCGCCTACCTGATATTGACAATTAGAAATTTTTGACCAATAAACGTCGATTTTAACCGGCTTCAATCAATACTTTATTTTATCCTTTATTTTCCGGTGTTTTCCCGATTAATTATTATTGGAGT
>JAITDV010000484.1 GCA_031282385.1 Planctomycetaceae bacterium
TTGGCTTTATTAGCGTTGGAGCGTCGCGGTTTTGTCATTCCTGATATTCCAGTGGTGTATATCGAAGCCGACAATGAACGGGAAGCACGCCGAAAGTTGATAGAAATTAATAGCGTTAATGGTACGTTTTCTAAACAAGGTCTTTTAGATTTTATAAAAGACCTAGATATTGAATACGGAGAATTAAACATACCAGGCGTTGATTTAAAAGATATTGAAAGTATGTTTCGGGTAAAGTATGACCCGACATTTAATGTGCAGCAGGTTACTGATGATGATATTAGTACAGCTGAAGAGGAAGAAGGTAATAAAATATCTGTGACCGTACAGAACTTAAAAGATTCTCGTGATTTTCGGGATTTGGTGTGTCCAAAATGTAAGTGTGAATTTAGTATTAAAAAATAGGAATGTTTTATGGAAAACAGAATTACGATTAGAGATATTATGATTGATGATCTTGACGACCTTTTTCAAGGTGTTAAGGCAGATTGTCTCTATTCTGATCCGCCATGGGGCGTCGGTAACTTAAAATATTGGCGAACTATGAACAAGCAGAAAGATCATACGGTAAACTGGAATAGTTTTATTGATAGGATTAAATTTTTATATGAACGACATGTGAACGGTCCTTTGTTTCTTGAAACAGGGATGCGATTTGAGGCTGATTTAGAAAGTGTTTTTGGAAAAGCGGACATGAGGTATGTAGTTAAATATGGTAGCGGTAATAAAATACTACCTTGTTTACTTCTGGTGTGGGGTGCCAGACCGCAAATAAGTGCGGAAGGAAAGAAAGGGTATGACGTACCTTACTCTGCTCTTTCGTCTTACGGTAAACATCCTAATATTATATTTGATTGTTGTGTCGGTCTGGGTACCACGGCTAAAGTTGCAAAGGCGTTGGGATCGGCTTGCTTCGCTAATGAACTGAATATAAACAGAGCCCAAAGAACAATGAAGATTTTGGATTTTGTTGTTTACTGAATGGGTGGGTAAAATGAAAACAAATAGTTATCGTAATTTTGCTGAATTTTCTAGTATCTGTAAAATGATATTATTTCTACAGTGGTCAGATGCTGTACGTGAAAATAATGCATATTCTTTGAATTGTGGTATAAACACAATACGTGAATTAGCCTTGAAATTTAGTGCTAATGGCTACTATGATCGGCATAAGTGGCGTTTTGATTTGAATGAGCATGAATATTGGATCTCTGATGATACTGTTTTGTCTCGTACAGATAAAAAATCGGTCTATGATGATGTCTCTACTGAATATGATTGTATTTACGATACAGCACATTATGCCGCAGAGGACAAAGAAGTATCTTCTTTTATCTATGAATTTTGCCCGGACGCTAAATCTGCTTTAGAGGTAGGTTGTGCAACCGGTTCATTTTCAAAACTGTATAAAAATTATACCGGTATTGATTTATCTCATGGTATGATTAACGTTGCAAAGAATAAATATCCTGATAAAACGTTTCAGGTTGCGTCGTTTGAATCGTTCTATACGGAAGAGAAGTTTGATTATATTTTCATGAACTATGGTACGGCTTCTTATATTCGAGAAGATGTACTGCTTAGAAAAATACAAGATATGCTTCAGCCGAATGGTAAGTATTTTTTAATGTATTATAATCAAGGATATTTTCCGTTGGCGCATTTAGGATTGACCGGTTCGGTTGACTTAGTTCGTAAAGATTCGTATGTTAAATTAGGTAACTATTCAGTTGTGCGTGGAATCAAAAATATTATTTCATAAATTAAATGCGGTTGTACCTTAAAAAATCAGTTCTGGAAGCCGCGTTGGGGCGCATACATCGTATTTTTGATGAATTTAATGATGTAATGGTCTCATTTTCTGGCGGTAAAGATTCGACAGTTGTGTTGGATCTTGTAAAACGTGTTGCGCGAGAAAGGAATCAGTTACCCGTTAAAGTGCTATTTCTCGATCAAGAAGCCGAGTGGGAAGCGACTGTTACTTATATGCGTTTGATAATGTCTAATCCCGAAGTACAGCCCTTGTGGTATCAAATTCCATTTCGATTATTTAATTCGGCTTCTTGTTTTAATACATGGTTGCATTGTTGGGAACCCGGTAAAGAATGGATACGGGACAAAGAACCTAACAGTATCAAAGAAAATACACTAGGTGTTGATCGTTTTGGCGATGTTTTAGACAAGGTTGTCGTTTCAACATTTCCAGAATCCGGCGCAACTTTTATTGGTATGCGAGCTGAAGAATCACCGGCACGGGCTCTGGCAATGGCGTCGCCAACATACAAAGATATTACATGGGGGCGGAAGTATCCTACGAAACGTAGCATTTATGGGTTCTTTCCTATTTACGACTGGTCGTATAGTGATGTGTGGCGTTATATTTACGAAAATAGTTTACCATACAATGAGTTGTACGATAAGATGTACGCACTTGGTGTTAAAACAACAGCGATGCGCGTCTCTTCGGTATGCCATGAAACCGCGTTACGATCGTTAATACAGTTATCAGAAATAGAGCCAACAACATGGCTCAAGATTTCAGCGCGTCTTGCAGGAGCCAATACTGTTAAAACCCTAAAAAGTGACAGTTTTAAGTGTCCTGATAAATTGCCCTATATGTTCAAAGATTGGTATGAGTATCGTGATTATCTATTTGAAAATCTAGTCGATGATCAACATAAAGAACAAATGGCGAATACATTAAAGGGCTGTGATAAATACGAAAATACTAAATATGCGGAAAAGGCGGTTCAGGTACAAATCACAACGATTATTTGCGGTGATTTGTTTGGAACAAAAATAAAAAATTTCAAAGCATCATGTGTTTACGGTTGAAAAAATAATTTAATTTCTTGAATTATTTATTTTATGTGGTAATATATTACTGTACCTTTTTCTTAACTTTTTACCATTATAAAATTATGCAACCGAATCCGTGCTTAGGTGTAACCTCCGAAACAAAAATAAGTAATAGCTATAAGAATCGTGATTGGTTTTCATGGGTCTGTTACACATTATTATCAAAAAAATTCAAATATGCAAGTACCATGTCGTGGGCTCCGCATTGGTACACATTACGAAAACAGTGGAGTGATGTTGAGGCGGCTCTTGACCCATTACGTGTGCTTTTGTATGAAGAAGTATATTGTGATGAGGCAGCAGAAGAACAACAAAAACGTGCTTACGCAAAATTTGAAACGGCACGGGAACATCTCATAGAAGAGTATGAAGAAGACGATAAAGAGTTTATGAGAATTGCCAGATATATCCGAAAATATGGATATAACGTGCAGTTCGGTAAAACTATGTACCGTTGTTTTGATATTAACGATATGAAATATTGGTCGATGGGATACCCAATTGAAATGACTCAATTGATTAACCGTGCTTATAGAAAATCTCCATTTGATAAAGTCAGTAAAACTTATGACGAAAAATATGGAACATCCCAATGCTTAGAAAATGATAAAACGTTTTCAAAACTGATACAGGATTATTATAAAGGGAGTGGTAATGTTTTAGAAATAGGGTGTGCAACCGGTTCATTTTCAAAACTGTATGAAAATTACACCGGAATTGACCAATCGCAGGAGATGGTCAAAAAAGCGCAAAAGAAGTTTCCGCATCGGCAATTTCAGACAGCGTCGTTGGAATCGTTTTACACGGAAGATAAATATGATTTTGTATTTACAACGTATGGTACGGCATCATATTTTGTTGAAGGGTATATTGATACTAAATTATTGGATCACCTTGTATTGGGTGGTCGCTTTTTGTTGACATATCCCGATACAGAAGATTTTTCTATATCAAAAATACAAAAAACATTAGAGTACACTGATTTGTGTGAAAAAGTTGGTGATTATTACGTTATAGGTGGAGTTAAAAAATATGACAATTGATGAAATTCGATCATCTATCGAAGAGTATGTTGCAGGTTTGGATTTTATTGACAAAAATATCAAACTGAACGAAGTACGTAGGGTAGTGCATGAGGTTAGTGAAATTCCGCATCCGGTAGGTTGTGTTGAATTTGTTCCTGTCGATAAAGTACAGGCGAATGACTATAACCCCAACGCTGTTGCGCCGATTGAAATGGGATTACTGTACACCTCCATCAAGAATGACGGGTACACGCAACCAACTGTTTCTGTTTATGATAAATCGACAGACAACTATATTATTATCGACGGGTTTCATCGTTATTTTACTATGAAAACGCGGGAGGATATTCAACAGTTATCATCCGGTTTGTTGCCTGTTGTTATTTTAAATAAAGACATTAACGAGAGAATGGCGGCGACAGTTCGGCATAACAGGGCGCGTGGCTCCCACTCTGTTAAAGGTATGTCAAACATGGTTTTTGAAATGTTGAAGAACGGTAAAACAGATGCAGAGATTTGTAATGAATTAGGTATGCAGCCGGAAGAGTTGGTAAAGTTGAAACATATTACCGGATACTCTAAGTTGTATAAAGATGTAGAATATAGTCGTGCGTGGGTTGTTAATCAAGGGACTTCGCAACATGTTAAAAAAGAAAAAGTTGAAAAATGACTTTGTTATTTTAGCACAAACTGTTTTTTTTTGTTATACTGCGGGTCGTTTCAATTTAATTTAACTTTTTA
>JAITDV010000510.1 GCA_031282385.1 Planctomycetaceae bacterium
TAATTCTTTTGACAAAAAACCAACAACCCAATAAACAACTATCTAAACGCAACTAAATTTAACTTGTACAAAGTAAATTAAATCCGCTGCGATCAAACTTGATTTTACGTTACAGGAATTCATATGCAACTAAACTCCATCCGACCTCGAACAATATCGGTCGCGGAGTATAATACAAGTTGTCCTAAAATGCAATACTAATCTATATCAGTTTGAAAATATTTTTAAGTTTCGGATTGGTTTTGCTACTGTCAAAATGGCAGAAAATCATGGCATGATAATTGCTCAAAGCATATTTCGGATTCGTTATTACGGATTCGTACATATTGGCTTTAGGAGAAGTTTAGGTTATTTTACCAACATTACCATCTGATCTGTAAGTGTTTGCAAGAATTAAAAATTATAAAGCTCCGTGTAATTGAATTGATTGGGTTGTAGCAGGGTTGCGGGTGAAGATTGCGAGGAACGCATGAATAAGTTTATAAACGGTGTTCGTTTTTTCTTCATCGTAACACTACAGACGATGTAGTTTATAACAATATTTTTTGTAACGTAAAATATGAACAGGTGGAATTATGGCGTCGATAATATTTAACTTTTCCAAAATTAACATATCTCAAAAACATCACGAAGGAGTTACCAAACGTGTCTAAAAAAATGTCATTCGATGACGCCGCGCGACAACCGCTCGCTGCTGGTGTCTTAAAATTAGCCAGAGCTGTGAAGAGCACTCTGGGACCGCGTGGTCGAAATGCCGTCATTGACAAGGGTTGGGGGGCGCCGAAGATCACGAAAGATGGTGTTACGGTTGCCGAAGATATTTCGCTCGATGATCCAGAAGAAAATCTGGGCGCTCAGATAGTCAAAGAAGCGGCGTCAAAAACCAACGATGTTGCCGGCGACGGAACAACCACCGCGACCGTATTAACTGAAGCGATTTATCTTGAGGGTCTCAAAATGGTTGCTGCCGGTGCTGATCCGATGTCGCTTGCTCGCGGTATTTCCAAAGGCGCGGCGGCTATTTGTGAGGCGGTCGCTAAATTAGCTACCCCCGTAAATGAGAAAAACAGGAAAGAAATCGAACAAATTGCTACCATCGCCGGAAACAATGATCCGACAATCGGAAAACATCTTGCCGACGCTTTTGTCAAAGTCGGTAAAAATGGCGTTATTACAGTTGAAGAAGGTAAACAATCCGAAACTTACGTCGATGTTGTCGAAGGAATGCAATTTGATCGCGGATTCCTTTCCCCTCATTTTGTTACCAATGCAGACGATCAAGTTGTTGAACTTGAAGATACTCTTGTGTTGGTTTACGAGGACAAAATATCCAATGCAAAGCAACTTATCCCCATACTCGAAACTGTGTCAAAACAGGGTAAACCGTTGCTTATTATCGCTGAAGACATAGAAGGAGAAGCACTGGCGACGCTTGTAGTGAACAAGTTGCGCGGGTTGCTGAAAGTCTGTGCTGTTAAGGCTCCGGGTTATGGAGACAGACGTAAAGCGATGATTGGCGATATTGCGATTTTGACTGCTGCCAATGCGATTTACAAAGATTTGGGCGTTCAACTCGACGCTGTCAAGATGACGGATCTCGGACGTTGCAAGAAAATTACTATTACATCAGAGAACACGACTATAGTTGGCGGCGCCGGCAAGAAAGCTGATATAGATGCCAGAGTTGAACAGATTAAACGTGAAATTGAAACAACAACAAGCAATTATGACCGCGAAAAACTTCAAGAACGTCTTGCCAAATTAGCAGGCGGTGTTGCTCAAATTAATGTAGGTGCGGCAACGGAAACGGAGTTGAAGGAGCGGAAGTATCTTTATGAAGATGCCCGTGCAGCAACAAAAGCGGCGTTGGATGAAGGTATTGTTCCGGGCGGTGGCGTGGCATTACTCCGTAGTGAGAAGACGCTTGACAAGGTTGAGGCGACGGACGACGAAGTTTACGGCGTGCAGATCATAAAGAAAATTTTGGATGCGCCTGTTCGTTGTATTGCGGAGAATGCCGGCATTGACGGAGCAGTTGTTGTCAACAGGATTAAGCAAATGAAAGGTAAAAACGATGGATTTGACGCAGAAAAAAATACTTACGGTGATTTGTTTGAAGCTGGAATTGTTGATCCTGCGAAAGTTGTCAAGACGGCGTTGATGAATGCCGCGAGTGTTGCCGGATTGTTGCTTACAACTTCTTGTACAATTACTGAAATTCCGAAACCGGAACCAGTAGGCGCACCAGCAGGAGCTGGAATGGACGGTATGGGAGGAATGGGCGGCATGGGTGGAATGGGCGGCATGGGAGGCGGAATGGGCTTCTGATTGCCGTTCAGTGCGAACTCGGCATAGTGCTGACAATTTATTGTTACGATAAATATTGTAACAGAAATTGGATTATTGATACGTAAAATTATTTGCAGAATTTTTGCAACGAATTTGCGGTCAAACAACAAATAAATTAAGTGTACGCTGTTCGTACTATGAATTGTGTGACTCAAGAGCGTGAAAGCCTGCTTTCCGATAAAGTAAGCAGGCGGTATCAAAAGAAATTTAAAGTGTGAACAGTTTATGAACTAAATATTCAAAAGATTAAACCATTAAATTTGAAAGGAAAAAAACATGTCAAAGAAAATCAACTTGAAACCACTTGATGATCGTATTGTTGTCGAGCCGTTGGCTGCAGAAGAGAAAACTGCCGGCGGACTTTATTTACCGGACACCGCAAAAGAGAAACCACAACGCGGTACGGTTATTGCTGTCGGACCTGGAAAGTTGCTTGATAACGGCAACCGCGCTGCATTGAGTGTGGCGGTTGGCGACGAGGTTATTTACGGCAAGTATTCCGGCAGTGATATTGAAGTTGACGGTGTTGAGATCAAAATATTGAAGGAAAGCGAAGTGCTTGCCAAAGTGGTGAAATAAACCAAAACGTCACATTTGAAACGATTCGCATTTGAAATTTCGATAACTTGAGAGGACTTATTTATGGAAGAGTCTGTATTTTGGGTATTGGAGTTGCGAGTGTGAATATTATGAAATTATTGTCTGTGGATTGCGCGGAATTTTAGTGTATAAAAACGCCGTGCAATTCTGCGGACAGTAATGTAAATGTGGTTTTTTTAGTAAGTTATTTTGGGGTGCCGATAATTTTGTTTTCTGTTTTTGAATGTCCTTTGACATTAAACAACAAACACGTTTTAAGTGAAGGCAATCCTTTTTGGTCGGAACATATTGCAAATTTTCTGTTGTGATTCCGGTGTAATTTGGGGCAAGTCTCCATTGACGTTTGAATATTTTTTATCTAACGCACTTTAGAATTTCGGCAACGTATATTGTTCGTAATATAAATTGCGTGACTCAAGAGCGTAAAAGCCTGCTTTCCGATTAGGTAAGCAGGCGGCGACAAAGGAAAATTAAAGAGAGAACAGTTTAGTTTGTTTTCCGATGATTAAGCAGGCAACGGTAACTGAAATTAAAAGTGATAACAGTTTGAAAGAATTGCGCAAGTTTTTTATGTGGTAAACATTGCGAATGTTACCGATAAATTAAAGTTTTTGAGTGTGTCCGGTGTATTCCGCTTTGCGTTTAGTAGCCGAAGCGGGTATTTTCAATTTCAACAACTAACCGATTATAAATAAATGGCAAAACAACTTATTTTTAGTGATGATGCCCGCAGAAAGGTACTTGATGGAGTCAACAAATTGGCGGATGTCGTTGCAGTAACGATGGGACCTACGGGTCGTAATGTTATTCTCAACAAATCATTTGGCGGTCCTACTATAACGAAAGATGGAGTGAGTGTCAGCAAGGAAGTGGAGTTAGAGGATCCATTTGAGAATATGGGGGCGAAATTGGTTAATGAGGTTGCGTCTAAAACGTCGGATATGGCTGGCGACGGAACGACAACTGCGACAGTTCTTGCACGAGAAATTTATCGTGAAGGACTCAAAAATATTGCTGCCGGTGCAAATCCAACGGCTATTCGTCGCGGGATTGACAGGGCGATTGACGCGGCAGTGGATAATTTGCAACAGTTATCAAAAGCAATCACAACGAAGCAAGAAGTTGCGAATGTAGGTGCAATTTCGGCGAACAACGATACGGTGATTGGTAGTTTGTTAGCGGAGGCGATGGAGGCAGTCGGTAATGACGGCGTGATTACGGTTGAAGAGGGCAAGACTGCGGAGACAACGTATGAAGTTGTTGAAGGAATGCAGTTTGACAAAGGTTATATTTCTCCGTATTTCATTAACGATCCGTCGAAGATGAATTGTGTTTTCAATGATCCGCTTATTTTGTTGCATGAGAAAAAAATTAGCAACATACGCGAATTGGTACCGCTTCTTGAAAAAGTGGCTCATACGATGAAGCCTCTTCTGATTATTGCGGAGGATGTTGACAATGAAGCAATGACGATGCTTGTTGTCAATAAATTACATGGAGCGTTGAACGTTGCGGCGGTCAAGGCGCCTGGCTTTGGTGATAGGCGTAAGGCGATGTTGCAAGACATTGCAATTTTGACGGGCGGAACGGTGATAAGTGAGGATTTGGGTATTAAACTTGAAAATGTTACGGTAGATCAACTTGGCAAGGCAGCGCAAGTTGTAGTTGACAAAGATTCAACAACGATTGTGAAAGGCGCGGGCAAGAAAGCAGAGATCAAGGCGCGAGTTGATTTGTTGCGTAAACAGATTGAAACGACGGATAGCGAATATGATCGGGAGAAATTTCAGGAGCGTCTTGCGAAGTTGAGTGGTGGAGTTGCGGTGATTCAAGTTGGTGCGAGTACGGAAACGGAGATGAAGCAAAAGAAAGCACGTATTGAAGATGCTCTTCATGCAACACGAGCGGCGGCACAAGAAGGAATTTTGCCTGGCGGCGGAGTGGCGTTGTTGCGATGCAAGGAAGCGGTTGAGAAAGTACGTGGAACGGTTAAAGGTGATGAGAAGGTTGGAGTTGACATTGTGTTGCGAGTTTTACCGAAACCGCTTATTAGGATTGCGGAAAATTGTGGTTTGGACGGTTCTGTTATCGCCGATGAAGTGTTGCAGAAACCGACGAACACAGGTTATGACGCCAACGCTGGAAAGTATGTTGACATGTTTAAGGCAGGAATTGTTGATCCGTTAAAGGTTGTCCGTACTGCGCTTACAAATGCAGCGAGTATTGCGGGACTGATGTTGACGACGGAGACGCTTGTTACTGACTACAAGAAAGATGATAAAAAGAAAGATATTTACGGAGCTGTAATTTGATGGTGATTTACGTCCGCAAATTTTTTTTCCAATTTGGCAACTGAAGGGTTGTATTATTTGAAATGTGGAGTATAATTTCGGGCGTTCGTCATATATTTTTGTTTTAGGATGCAGAGGTCTTGGGAAATACGCTTTACTTGTTCATCCCCCTCCTTTGGACGGGTAAGGTTTTCTCAGACCTCTGTTTTTTATATATCGGGCGGGGATAATACTCTTAAAATTAAGTCGCAAAACATCGACAGCGGCAGTCTATATTACACAATTCTCAGATTATTATTAGACCTTTTCTCTAACCTAAAAATACATCAACGCAACAAAAAACCGCCTTTAACTCCTCCGAGACCACCCCTAATCCCTCCGAAGGAGGGGTCAGGGGTGGTTTCCTACAGGTTAGCGAAAAGGTCTAGTAACTATTCAGTCGTGAGGTATTAAATTTTCCTGTCCCGTTGGAGATGATACGTCGGTAGAAAGGGATCAATAAAGATAAAACTAAAACTAGAATTAAAGAGTAATATATTCTTTGTGAATTTCGTGTACACGTATTATGTTTACGCCTTTTTTTATTAGTATTTTTGTAACAATTTTTGTTCCTTCTTCGCGGTTATTGAATTTTGCGGCTAGAAAACGTTTTCGCGAATGACCGACTAGCAAAGGTGAGTTTATTGACAGAAAACGTTCCATGTTTTCGACAAGTTGCCAATTATGTTCGGACGTTTTGCCGAATCCCAACCCCGGATCAACCGCAATACAATCCGAATCAATACCGGCATCAAACAACTCGTTACGCCGACAACTTAAATAATCCCAAACTTCAGACACAACATCATCATAGACCGGATTGTCCTGCATTGTTGTCGGATTACCTTGACGATGCATTATGCAAATTGCCGATCCGGTTTCCCGCAATAATTGAATCATACCGTTATCTTCCGCAGAAAAAACGTCGTTAATTATGTTCGCGCCGGCGTTGATAGCTTCTTTTGCAACTGCTGTTTTGTTTGTGTCAACAGAAATTGGAATTTTATTGTCCGCCTTACGTATTCCCGCAATCACTTCTACAACTCTACGCAATTCTTCTTCAACAGCAATTGGTTCCGAATTAGGTCGCGTACTCTCGCCCCCAACATCAATTATTCCTGCACCGGATTCCGCCAACTCCAAACCATGTCGAATTGCCGCCGAACTCTCAAAATATTTTCCGCCGTCAGAAAAACTGTCCGGTGTAACATTGACTATTCCCATAAAAATCGGAAACTCAGAAAATTCAATCCCGCCAAAACTAAGCCGCTTTAATTTTAGAACAGATTTATCTGTATTCATTACAAAAAAAATTAAAAAACTTATTAGACCTTTTCTCTAACCTAAAAATACATCAACGCAACAAAAAACCTACAACGAAAAACCGCCTTTAACTCCTCCGAGACCACCCCTAACCCCTCCGAAGGAGGGGAATAAG
>JAITDV010000514.1 GCA_031282385.1 Planctomycetaceae bacterium
TAACTATTCATTAGCAGGATTCAATTGTTTAGGAAAAAGCGATTCGGAACAAAGCAGACAAAAACACAGCGTTCTAAAGTAAACAACATTTATTAGACCTTTTTTCTAACCTAAAAATACTTCAACGCAACAAAAAAACTACAACAAAAAACCGCCTTTAACTCCTACGAGACCACCCCTAACCCCTCCGAAGGAGGGGAATAAGGATATGCCTCCGATGGAGGCGAATAAGGATACGCCTCCGATGGAGGCGAATAAGAATACGCCTCCGATGGAGACGAATAAGGATACGCCTCCGAGAGAGGCGAATAATTCCCCTCCTTCGGAGGGGTCAGGGGTGGTTTCCTACAGGTTAGCGAAAAGGTCTAATAAATACCTACCAAATAATAGTAACAAAACGGTACTACGATTCGCTACGTTCCTGCTTGCCGTGCAGATTAGTAAACTTTCCATGCAAATTAAAAAGTAAAATTGTTTTTGTTGAAAATATCGTATCATTTATTGCGGTTTTATATTTGAGGTAATTTATACGAAGTCTGTTTAATTCAGAATGCCGAGAAGTTTATCTTTGAGGTAGTTGTTAGGGTAATTATTGTTGTTATAATTGATCTTGTTTTCGTAGAGTTCCAATTCAACGGTAACAAAAAAATAAGTATGCTCATCGTAACCGTATTTTTCACGTATAATGATCGAATTGACAAACAATATGTCGATAACGGGCGAAAGATACCAGCTTACAAATGATCCCATTGCCAAACCTTGCATACTGCTCGTCCTATAAAATTACATGGCTCAAGAGCATATTCTGTTCGTCCTATAAATTGCGTGATCCCAGAGCGTAAAAGCCTGCTTTCCTAGGTAAGAAGGCGATGATGAAGGAAATTTAATGTGCGAACAGTTTAAAGCCTGATTTCCAATAGATAAGCAGGCGAAGGTAAATGAAGTTTAACGTGTGAACAGTTTATTGCGTCCTTAACACGACGCGCGTTCAAAATTGATATTAATTTCTACCAACATACTGTCCCTCGCAGAACAAAACACACAAACTTTCATCATTGATCAAACTGCCTCCGAATTTGAAATAATCAGAAAATTATTGCCGTAAAGGAATATGAAAAAATTCTACAAAAATAGATGGCAGAGATATTTTTGTATCCTATTGTAATAACAGAATAATTCATTATATACGACTTAATTCAGGAATATTTACAAGAGTATTGCTGCACAATTTTTTTTGGCGTGTACAAATTGTAGATATTTATTTGTTTTTTTATATGTAACAGTTTATTGTTTTGCGATATTCTGTTGCCCAAATAGAATGTTGCGTTAAAGGGAAATTCAAATGGACATGTCATTGATTCTGGAGTTCGTTCAGGAAGCCCGCGAGTACATAGAAGAAATAGAACCGACGTTGATTGAAATCAACAACGGTAGCGAAAGCGCAGCCGGCGCAGTTGATTCTGAACTCATCAACTCAGTATTTCGTCTGTTTCACTCAATGAAAGGCGGCGCAGGTTTTCTTTCTTTGGCAACTGTAGTTTCGGTAACTCACGAAGCAGAAACATTACTTGATAAAATCCGTAACGGAAAATTAAGCCTCACTGTTCAAATCACCGCAACACTTTGTAAAGCACTTGATTTGTTTCGAGAGATGCTTGACCATATTGCGGAGACCGGCAATGACGAAGGTTTCACTGCACCGGCTTCAGCAATTATTACAATTCTCAAAAAGCATGTTGCCGGCGAACCTGTAGGCGAAAATGAACTTGTCAACTTGCTTGACGAAGCCGGCGGAAGTTTGTCCGGTGTTGCCGATGAAATAACTGTTTCAAAAAATAAAACCGAAAACGACGACGTTTCTTTTGAAATTCTAAAAGACGAACCCGTAAGAAATCCCGTTCCAATCTCAGAATTACAATTTGATAAAATACCCGAATCAAATAATCCTGATGATGTTGCGTCTGCCGCAATTCCAGCTGCTCCAACTCCCGACAACAACTCCGAAAGCATAATAGAAACTACGTCAACAGAATTGACAAACTTACAACTTTCACCTGAAATGCGGCACGGATTCGTCGCTGAAGCAACCGAACAACTTGACGCTGCCGAACAAGCCTTGTTGCTCGTTCAAGATGAAACAAACCCGGATTCAACCGAATCGCTAAAAGATTTATTCAGATACATTCATAGTTTCAAGGGAAATTGCGGTTTTATGGGGCTTGTAGATTTGGAACATTTGAGTCATACAATGGAAACTTTGCTCGACAATTTACGTAGCGGCACAATCAAACCGGACGCAAATATTGTCAGTAAATTACTCGGTATGGTTGACGTGCTGCGGGAAACAACAAAAGATGTAGAAGAAGGCGGCTCGGCACAAATTAAAGATTTGCAATCTCACATTCAAACTATAAACAGCTTGATGAAAACGACGCCGGCGTCAACTACAACTCAATCAGCCGTACCAACTCCAACTCCCGCCGCAACTCAATCCCAATCTCAATCCCGCACTCAACCTGAAACCTCCGCCGTAATATCGACTCCAATAACTCCGCCGGTTGAAATATCTAAATCGGCGCCGACGGTAATACCTCAATTGCAACTCTCCGATGTTTTGCCGGCAGAAAAAGGCGCAGCACAACATCCGACCAATGTTGCCGCTGCCGCCGGAACAAGCGGCACTGCCAAAACTAAACAAGATATTCGTGTTGATTTACATAAACTTGATATTTTGATCAATCTTGTCGGCGAGCTTGTGATTGCGGAGTCGATGGTAACACGTTGTCCGGCGGTTGCGCATGTTGAGGACGAATATTACAACCGCGCAAAACATCAATTACGTAGAATTTGCGACGATTTACAGGATGTAGCAATGTCAGTACGAATGATTCCATTGTCGGCAACATTCAGAAAAATGATTCGTTTGGTACATGATCTTGCGACGAAAACCGGTAAACGTATAAAGTTGAATCTTGTGGGCGAGGACACGGAGGTTGACAAGACGGTTATTGAACAAATAGCAGACCCATTGGTTCATATTGTACGTAACAGTTGTGATCATGGAGTTGAGTTGCCGGACGAGCGGATGAAAGTCGGTAAATCAGATACAGGAACGGTAACGCTTGAAGGACGGCACGAAGGCGGCGAAGTTTGGATTATTATCAAGGATGATGGACGCGGGTTGAACAAAGAAAAGATAATTGCAAAAGCATTGGAAAAAGGAATTGCGGGTAATGATGTTCGGGATTGGGCGGAAGACCGTATTTTCAAGCTGATTTTTGAACCCGGTTTTTCAACAGCAGATAAAGTAACAGACGTTTCGGGACGCGGAGTTGGAATGGATGTTGTCAAACGGAATATCGAAAAATTAAATGGTCGAATAGATATTGCAAGCAAAGCTGGTGAAGGATCAATTTTTACGCTCCGTATTCCGCTTACGCTTGCGATTGTGGATGCAATGTTGGTACGTGTTGGCGACGGGAAATATATGATTCCAACTCTATCAATTCGCGAAAGTTTAGTGCCTACAATGAAACAAGTTACCATTACGCCGGAGGGACGTGAAATATTGAGACTGCGTGAGGAAATGGTGCCGATAATTCGGCTCTATGACGTTTTTGGATGTAAACCTGGTGCAGAAAAATTGAAAGATGGAATTTTGATTGTTGCTGAAGACGGCGGACGTTCTTTTGCGTTCTTTGTTGACGAAATCATCGGGCAACAACAAACAGTAATCAAAGGTTTACCTGATTATATCGGAGAAGCAAATGGATTTTCCGGTTGTACAATTCTAGGTGATGGTACGGTGAGTTTAATTGTTGATGTTGGTGCGGTGAGTCAAATGTCAGGGTCTTTTGCCGCCTCACCCGTAAATAAATTCCAAGCTTGGGAAGACACCGCAGAAAATAACACACACCATGTTGACGTTTCTTTCAACGATCTGGAAAGCGTAGTTGAAATGGCATAAGAAACATTTGACAAAACACGCATTAATTTTCGGTTTTCTTTTTTGTAAATTGAACTTTTGCAAATGGCGTTTAACACTATAAATTTGAGTATGAAATGTTTGTCAAATTACTATTTTTTGTGCATTATTGTAACAATAATTATATTAGTCAAAAATGAAAATCGTATCCATTAGACCTTTTCTCAACCTAAAAATACATCAACGCAACAAAAAAACTACAACGAAAAACCGCCTTTAACTCCTCCGAGACCACCCCTGGACCCTCCGAGTGAGGGGGAATAAGAAGACGCCTCCGAAGTGAGGCGAATAATTCCCTTCCTTCGGAGGGGTCAGGGGTGGTTTCCTACAGGTTATCGAAAAGGTCTAAGAACCTTACTTAAATTATTTTTCGTTTTGTTTATTTTGTCTTCTGAAAGCACGGCAATGGCATTTGGCAACTAGGTCGTTTGATTCGTTGGTAATGAACACTTCGTATGTAGCAAGCGATCTTGATTCTGCAATTAATTTTGCCTCGCCGTAAATTATTCCCGACGATACCGGCTTTAAAAATGAAATATTGCACTCAATCGCTACCAAGGTATCACTATGCCCAACATGACACGCAACCGCAAATGTAAAATCCCCCAACGTAAAAATCGCACCGCCTTGCACTATTCCTACAGCGTTGTGATGTTTAGGCTCAATTTTTAACAACGTCCTTGCATAACCCGGACGCAAATCCAACACCACAACTCCAACCACTTTCGTTGCAAAATGATCTTCCTGAAATTTTTCTAACCATTGACTATATTCCGTATTCATAATAGGATGTTCCCATCTATTCAAAATTGATTTTATTTTTCCATTACCCGATAAAACAACTATATCGAACACACCTCAAAAAAAACACATACTCACCCTTTACGCAAATTTCAACACCGGTTCATACATTATTAAACCAGCAACGTAAAATACACTTGTCGGCACTGTGTGTTGTCAAAAAAATTATTACTGTTCGTACTATAAATTGCGGGACTCAAAAGCGTAAAAGCATGCTTTCCGATAGGTAAGCAGGCGGCGGCAAATGAAATTTAACATGTGACCGGTTTTAAAACCATTTACATTACCAATAAAAATGAGTACACAAAATATAAATGAATCTCTCGACAAAACAATTGATTCGCGTATTGACACAACTTGTAAAATTCTGTTCAAGATGGAATTTTTAACATCTGTTTTGTTTTTAACTGTTTTTCTTGTTGCGGGATTTTTTATTGCGGTGATTGCGGATCATTGGTTATTTGCGGACGGGTTGAGTGTAACGTTGCGGTTAAGCGTATTTGTTACAATGCTTATTTTGTCGGTGTTTTTTGTTTATCGGCGGATTGTACCTCTTTTTCTTTATCCGATCAATCCCGTTTACGCCGCACAAATTCTCGAAAATAATTCAACTTCCACGAAGAACGCGATTATAAATTGGATTACTCTTAAACGTGAACGTCTTGAACGCGGTCGAGTTGCGGCGGATAAGTTGGGAGAGAAAATGCTTGAAGGGCTTACTCGCTCCGCCGCAGAAAATATAAACGCCGTACCAACAGACCGCATCGTCAACAAAAAAGGAATAAATATTTGTATTACGTTGCTTATAATTATTGTTACGATAATGGCATTGTACGCAATGTTCTCTCCCAAAAATCCATTCCAATCTTTCACACGGATAATTTTGCCTTTCATACAAATCGAACCGCCGCAAGCTGTACAATTTCACGACGTCAAACCACAAAACACAACGGCTCTACAAGGCGAACATTTGACCATTTCAGCAAAAGTTATTGGGAAAAGCAAGTCGCCGGTATATGTATTTTTTTCGACAGACGACGGTCGCGCAGTAAAACAAGCCGTACCAATGAACAAGTTGACAAGTACAGGAAACGGCAATAATTTTTGGAGCCGAAACGAAGGTGAACGGTTTGAGACTACGTTTCCGCCAAATAAACAAGGTTTCATCTGCGGCACCGAATATTGGATACAACAAGACGACAGCAAAAGCAATTTATACAGAATTGATGTACGTCCGGTTGCAACAGTGGAGATTGAATCGTTGACGTATAAGTATCCAGATTACACAGGTCTTGCGGAAGAAATTGTTAAGGGCAACGGTGATATTCGTGCGGTTAACGGTACTGAAGTTACGGTTCGTGTAAAGAGTACAGCACCGTTGACACAAGCTGACATCGTTTACGACAAAAATACAAAGTCAAATAATCCAGCAAATAATCCGCAGAAAATCAAAATGAAAATTGACAACGATAACCCAACAATCGCTTCTACAAATATCTCTCTAAAAATTGATACGCCTATCGATCAAAATGCAGATAAAACAGATAACGCAGACAATATTGATAACACAGACAACACGGATAACACAAACAACGCAAATAAAATCATACATTACTTCTCAATCAACGCAACTGATAAGGACGGTTTCAAAAGCCGGCGCAGCGGAACATTTAGGCAAGAAGTTACACGTGATAAACCGCCGATTGTCAAATGGAGTGACACTGCGGAAAATTTGAAGGAAGTTGCGCAGATTGAGTTACCGTTGAATGCCGCACTTGAGTTACCGTTGGATGCAGAAGACCCGGATTTTGCAATCAGATACTTACGGATAAAGTACAAAGTTACTTCGGGCAACAAAGTAAATAAGCAAATAAGACCAAGCGAATTATTGCAATCTCCAATCACCGGCGCAACAGAACACAAAGGACAAATCAAAAAATCCGCAAACTTCAAACCAACACAACACCAACTCAATGTCGGCGATATTGTAGAAGTTTGGGGCGAAGTTGTAGATACAAAATTGCCGGAACCGAACGTTGCAGAAACAAGACACATCACAATACGAATCGTAAAATCAAAAGAAAACAATAAAAGTGAAAACCAAAAAACAGAAAATAAATCCGATAATAAAACAGAAAACCAAAAAAATGAAAACCAAAAAAATGAACAAACACAAATAAATAAAACCAATGACTCAAAAGAAAATATTGCAAAAGATGAGCCAGATGATCAGCCCAAAATAAAAGACGAAACAAATAAATCACAAAACAATAAATCACAAAATAACTCAGATGAAAATAACTCAGAAGAAAATAACAATCAAAATACCCAACAAGAAAATAAATCCGAAAAACCAAATACCAAAAATAACAATACCAACGAGAACCAAAATAAAGCCGAAAACAACAACGGAACTGAAGACGAAAATAATAAAACAAATAAACCAATTGATCCCGAAACGCAAAGCGCTGACGCAATGCAAAAGATTGTTGATCGGATGAAGAAAGAAAATTGGCAACCGAATTCTGAACAGAATAAAAATGATTCGAATAAAAAACAGGATCAAGATAATCAAGATCAACAAAAACAAAATCAGAATCAAAACACAAAAAATCAAAATCAGAATAACACAGAAAAAGCCTCCGATAATAAAGATCAAGCTAAATCTGAACAACAAGACGGCACAAATAATTCCGACGAAAACGGTAAAAATGAAAATAATAACAACAATAATAAAAGAACAGATAATAAAAAAGGCAGTAACGACAAAGGCAATAACGAAAACAACAGCAGAAATCAATCCAATCAAAAAAATACTAATACAGACCAACAATCAAAAGATAATTCATCCGCCGATAAAAATTCGTCAAACGATACAAAACCATCTGACAACTCACAAGACTCCGCTAACAACAAAAAAGAAAACGGAAACGAAAAGTCCGAAAATAACACCAACTCTTCCGATTCAGGCGAAAGTACAAATGATAACGGCGAAAATCAAACCGAAAATTCAACTAACTCCGGCACACACAAAAAAAATCCCGATAGTACAACCGACAATACAAACTCAAACGACCCGCTTGTAAACAAAACAGATAACAGAAAAAAAGATAATTCAAACGGAGAAAAAGAGGTTGATCAAAAACGTGATAATGTTGACTCCGATAAAGACAACAAAATTTCCAATAATGATAACGAAAAAAATAACGTTACAAAAATAAAAGAACAACCAGTTGACGAAAAAGATCAAACTAAACGTTCTCGCGGTGATCTTGATCCGAATTCAAATAAAATTCAGAATGAAGGAAACAATGCGTCCAATCCGAAAAAAACAAACCTTGACCGCAAGAATGAAAATCTGTTGCAGGAAAATAAAAAAAATACAGACAACATAAGAAATTCTAAAAATGATACAGAAGAAAATATTGAAAGAGAGAAAAAAGACAGTGATGGAGTAAATGGAGTAAACCGTAAAGAATCCTCAAACGACGATAATAACGCAAAAGAAAAAAATAAAGAAAAAACCGAAGAAAGAAACGAAAATTCAAACAAAAAACCTAATGAAAAACCCGGCAACGAATCCGACAAATCGAGCAAATCCAGTGAATCGGACAATGACGGTAAAAACAAAGGGCAAAGCAACAGCAGCAACAACAGCAAATCTGATCGCAATGGAAATTCGTCCGGCAACTCTTCCGATAAACCGAAAGATAATTCTAAATCCGGTAAAAAAGATGGATTGGCAAATAGTAGTACAGGTAATGGCGGTGTCGGCGGTAGTAAAGGCGCAATTGAGTCGGAAGCTGCAAGGCTTGAATTTACAGAACGAAATGTGAATCTTGCGTTGGACTATTTGCGTGATCAATTAGACAAAGAACAACCGAGTGAAGAGTTGTTGAAGGAACTAGGTTGGACTGAGGGGCAGTTGCGTGAATTTTACAAAAAATGGCGGGCAATGTCCGAAAAAGCCAATCGCAATGACATCCCAACAAAATCAAACGAAGCTTGGATGAACGCGTTAAAAAGTTTCAACATCCGCCCAACCGCCAACGACTCCAAATTAAAAACAAATAACACAACCTTCAAAGACTCCACCCAAAAATCCCAATCCACCAACCTCGCCCCGCCAAAAAAACTCATACAAAAATTTGAACAATACACCGAAGGAATCGCCCAATAAAAAAACACACGCCCGAATAACTACCAATCAATATGTACAACTATTCAGTCACGTGTTTTTTTATCTGCAACTATTTTGTTCCCCAATCCCAATAATCCGCGCGGGACAAAATCATTTTCCGAACGACTTTAATATTCCAACCCTTTTTTGTCAAATTCCCCCTCCCCTCCGACGCGTCATTATGCCCTTGTGTTTTGTTTGCTATTGTTTTAAATTCACTAGACCTTTTCTCTAACCTAAAAATACATCAACGCAACAAAAAACCGCCTTTAACTCCTCCGAGACCACCCCTAACCCTAATGCTGCTATAATTTTCGTATTTATTGTTTTTACCATAATTTAAGTTGCTATTTTATTTTCATTTTTTAATTCATTTT
>JAITDV010000551.1 GCA_031282385.1 Planctomycetaceae bacterium
GGAGGCGAATAATTCCCCTCCTTCGGAGGGGTTAGGGGTGGTCTCCTACAGATTAGCGAAAAGGTCTAATATAGAGTAAACAACCTTATTTTCTTACTAACTCATGTTACGCACTGTAAGTAAAAAAGTCGGTAAAACAACATCCCGTAGAATTGTAAATTTTTCCCCATCCCTTTAGAGACGAAGGAAAAATTAATATTTAACCCCTGCATAACGCGAGTTATTAATTAAACCAAAACACTAATTCCACTGAAATATCACAATTTATTTTATCCGCGAATTGACACGAATTTGTACAAATTATTTAATTCGTGATCTTTTGTGAAAATTCGTGGACAAAATGAGTTTTTAGAAGTTCCCTACAACGATTTAAATTTACTCAACAAAATTCTGAATTTGATCGTCGGAATCTTTTGTTGAAAATAACCTGACTTGACTCCGAGTTTAGTTTCGGAATCCCAATCCAAAAAATATTAAAATGTACAAAAAAATAACAATCCTATTTGCTTTTAGTATGTTGTCCGTAATTTTTGCCGCACAACATTTTACTTCAGCACAATCATACGCTGGAAACAACAATATCACACCCTACGATTTGAGATTGGAATTTCTCGAAAATCCCAAAGGAATAGATGAATTGATTCCTCGATTCTCCTGGAAATTAAAATCCGACGCCAATAACCAAACTCAATCCGCTTACCAAATTCGTCTATTTGAAATCCAAAGATATCTCGGAGAACCCAAAAATTTGCCCGACGGAAATAAAGGTAAAGAAGTCAAAATTTGGGATAGTAAAAAAATCGCCCAAAATATCACACTAGTTGAATTCGACGGTAGAAGCTTGCTCAAACCCAAAACAGAATACATTTGGAAGTTGACTGTTTGGGACAAAAAGAATAAACCCTCAACAACAGTTGCCGCAAACTTCACAACAGGCGTCTGGAACTACTTCACAAAAGAATTAAGTACAAACGTAGGCGGCTATTTTGCCGGACAACCAATTGCTGACGCAAACAGTCCGTCATTTTATAATCTAGCCGCCAACTGGATCGGTTTGGATGCAATCGCATTTGACACGCCCGAAATCGAAAACTTGCAAAAACAATTTCAAAATGCTACTTGGATTTGGACAAATAAAAATTTCAACAACGCACCTGTCGGCAAAGCAATTTTTCGCCGTACATTCAACTTGCCCGAAACCTACAAATCCTCTCAACCTTCTGCAAAATTCACTCTCACCGCCGATAATGCCTTCACCGTTTACATCAACGATAAAAAAATCGGAACAGGAAATAATTTCAACAAAATCTACACATTTGACGTCTCCGCATTTTTGAAACAAGGTAAAAATGTTTTTGCTATAGAAGTTGTCAACGAAGGCAATTCGCCAAATCCCGCCGGATTAATCGGTTTCCTTAGGATTCAAAACGGAGCAGATGAATATACGTTTGTAACCAACACAGATTGGAAAGTAATAGATAATCCGCCCGCCAAAAGCGAAACCGCCGGTTTCGACGATTCCACTTGGAAAAACGCAACATCAATTGCAAACTTCGGCGCTGCACCTTGGGGTAAACCCGGCTCCGAATCCTTTGCAAGTCCGCCCGCAAGATACTTGACCAAAACATTCTACTCATATACCGAAAAAAATAAACGAAAACCAGTTCGGGCAACCGCCTATATCTCCGGTCTAGGCTACTACGAACTCTACTTGAACAACAAAAAAATCGGCGACCACGTACTCGATCCCATTTTGACCGATTACGATAAACATGTTCCTTACGTAACGTATGAAATTGACCCAAAAGAACTGGATAATAACAACGAACACAAATTGCAAGTAATTCTAGGCAACGGCAGATACTACGCACCAAGAATAAAACAACCCGCGTCAACAAAAACTTATGGTTTCCCGAAATTATTGTTCCAACTCGAAATACTTTACTCTGACGGATCCGGACAACATATCTACAGCGACCAATCATGGAAAATATCCACCAATGGACGAATCCGCGATAACAACGACTACGATGGCGAAATATTCGACGCAAGAAAAACCGACTTTGAAAACGATAAAAATGCCGACATTGTTGTATCGCCTAAAGGAAAGTTGACCGCACAAATGATGCCGCCAATGAAAATCGTCGAAGAGTTTGCTGCGTTGTCCGTCAACGAGGTCAAACCGGGTACTTGGGTATTCGACTTCGGCGTCAATCTTGTCGGTAACTGCAAATTGAACATTCCCGCAGGTTTACCCGCCGGTACAGAATTGCAACTACGCCACGCCGAAACCTTGACACCCGACGGAAATCTATATGTTGCCAACCTACGCGGCGCAAAATGCAGAGACATATATATGGCGTCAGGTAAAGAATCCTTGTCCCAAATTACAACCTACGCCCCAACTTTCACCTATCACGGTTTCAGATACGCAGAATTAACCGGCTTGCCCGAAAACATCAAACCAGATAAAAAATCCTTGACCGCAAGAGCTATCAACACAGACTTGAAAAAAATCGGAAAATTTGAAACAAATAACAAAACCATCAACGCAATATTCCAAAACGTTGTAAGAGGTACGCAAGGAAATTATCTAAGCATCCCAACAGATTGTCCGCAACGAGACGAAAGACAAGGTTGGCAAGGTGACAGAGCCGCTGAATCAAAAGGTGAAATGTTCATATTCGATAACATCACACTCTACTCAAAATGGCTCGTCGATATCGAAGATTCACAACGAAACGACGGAAACTTGTCCGACGTTTGCCCAAACTACTGGCAACTCTACGGCAGCAACGTCACTTGGCCCAGCGCATTCATTATTGTCCCCTATAATATCTACATAATGTACGGTGACGATAGACCAATCAAAAAACATTACGAAGCTATGAAACGTTGGCTGATCGGGCATCTCGGACAGTTTGTAAAAGACGGAATTATTGACAAGGATAACTACGGAGATTGGTGCGTTCCGCCGGAAAAACCAGAATTGATACACTCCAGAGACCCAAAAAGAAGAACCGCTAAAGTTATACTTGCCACCGCTTACTATATACATTGCCTCGACCTATTGACCAAATACGCAAAACTAATCGGTAAAAACTCCGAAGCCGAAGAATTTGCCCAAAAATCAAACATGATGAAAAACGCCTTCAATGCTAAATTCCTAAATAAAGAATCCGCACAATATGATAACGGAACACAAACTTCATGCGTGTTGCCGTTGCGTTTCGAAATTGTGCCGGAAGAGAGCAAGGCTAAAGTTTTCGATACTTTGGTCAACAATATCGAAAACATCACAAATAATCATATCGGCACAGGTTTGATTGGCGGGCAATGGTTAAATCGCGTGTTGACGGATTTCGGACGCGGCGATATTGCATACAAATTTACCACGCACGAAGATTATCCGAGTTGGGGATACATGGTCAAAAAAGGCGCAACTACCATCTGGGAACTCTGGAACGGAGATACCGCAAACCCAGCAATGAATAGCGGAAATCACGTAATGTTGGTTGGAGACCTTGTGATTTGGTACTACGAATACCTAGCAGGCATTAAACCCGATCCGGAAAAACCAGGCTTTGAACACATAGTTATGAAACCGCACCTTTTCGACGGCTTGCAATACGTCAACGCCGAATACAACTCAATCAAAGGCACAATAATTAGCAATTGGAAAAAAACCAATAACAAATTCCATTGGGAAATCTACCTCCCGCCATCAACCACCGCCGACATACATTTGCCAAACGGAAAAATAATTAAAAACGTCCACTCCGGTAAACACACATTCGACATAACAATCGACCTTTTCTCTAACCTAAAAATACATCAACGCAACAAAAAACCTACAACGAAAAACCACCTTTAACTCCTCAGAGACCCCCCATAACCCCTCCAAAGCAAGGGAATAAGAAGACGCATCCGAAGGAGGTGAATTATTCCCCTCCTTCGGATGGGTCAGTGGTGGTCTCCTACAGGTTAGCGAAAAGGTCTAATTAAATAAACTCTCAATAAATTGCACAAAACTTGCAGGCGAAGGTAAATGAAATTTAAAGTGTAAAGAGTTTAAACTGTTCACACTTTAAATTTCGTTTACCGCCGCTTGCTTACCTATCAGAAAGCAAACTTTTACGCTTTTGAGTCACGCAATTTATAGTATGAGCAGTATA
>JAITDV010000024.1 GCA_031282385.1 Planctomycetaceae bacterium
GGAGGTTGGAATTTAACGCCGTGTGGATCAAGGAATGTCCAAGTCCGGCATTGTTGAAGGAAGCTCGCGAAGCTGGAGTTTGGTTGATTTGTAAGCCGCCGAGTCCGAATGAAATTGCTAACTCTAAAATTTACACCGATCCGATTCAATTAGACAAAATAAAAGAAACAGACGCCAATATATCTATTGCCAGTCCAATTTATGACAACGTTTTAGTGTGGGACTTGGGGGATGATTGCACGCAACCGCGTCATCAAGAAGATACAAATCGGGCAACCCTATTGCAAAGTGCGGATCGAAGTCGGCATCGACCGCTTATTTGTACAGCGCGAAGCGGAGTTTGGGAGTATAGCCGTATTGTTGATATTCTTTTGGTGGAAAGCAAACCGCTTTTATCGTCGCTTGACTTCAATGAACTTGCGGTTTGGCAAAATAATTATCCGGCATTAGCGCGTCCCGATACGCCGTTTTGGACAACAATTCAAACCGATGTCGATCCGAAACTTGCAAACCAATGGATATTATTTGGCGGTAATACACACGAAATTTGCGCGATTACCCACGACCAAATCAAAATGCAAGTCCACCAAGCACTTTCTTGCGGAATGCACGGAATAATATTTACGTCCAACACGCCGCTTACCAACAACGATCCCGTAACTGAATATCGCCGTATTTCGCTTGAGTTATTGAATTGGGAGTTACAATTGGCGGAAGATTGGTTTGCGGGCGGTCGCGACCAACCTTTAATCGTTAAATCAACCGGACATGGGCAAATGAAAGCCGCAATTCTCCAAGCTGGACGAACTCGTTTACTTGTTCCGATTTGGCAAGAGCGTAACAGTCAATTTGCTGTTAGCGGCGCTTTTGAAGGTTCGGTTAGATTTGTAATCCCGGGGATTCCTGATACTTATGGAGCTTATCTTCTTGTTCCGAACCGTATGTTTCCGCTGACGACACGGCGAGTTGCCGGTGGTACGGAGGTGTTGTTGGAGGAAGTGAGTTTGAATTCGTTGGTTTATTTTGGCGAGATTGACGGATTTTATGCAAGGGTTGGCGAGCGGGCAAAAATTATTGGGGAACGTTGTGCATATTTATCGTGCCGTTTGGCGGAGTTGCAATTAACATCAACCCGACAAATTCTGGATACATTAAAACAAGCAAAAGAATCAAACACTATTCCAATTCATCCGCGGGATAAATTGCCGTTAATTGCGCTTCAAGAGCAAGAGTCGCATATTCGTATGACACGTCATGCAATTGAGATTGCGAAGAGTTTTATACATCAATCGCCTCCAGCTTACGGAATGGCATACTTGCAAGCAGAAAGAGCAACCCGCGGATTACGTGTTGTTTCACGCGATATTTTACGTGAAGCGACACGGCATGATTTGAACGCTTGTATGACGCCGGTGTCGGTGTCTTTTGCAACTTTACCTTATTACCTGACGGCTTTCCAACGTACTGCCAATGCAACTCTTGGACAAAATAGATTGTCGTGCGGCGACATGGAAGATATAGGAAGTTGGCAACGCAGCGGATGGCATTCGCAACGGCATAAAATTGAAGGTGTAACCGAATATATTTCAATTTCGGCAACAGCTTGCCGCTCTGGGGCAAACGGGTTAAGAATTATTACTCAAACGGAAAACGGAGAAAATAAACCAAAACAAATTGAAACTGTGCCAATTTGGGTAATTTCGCCGCCGATTGGTGTGCGGATGGGAGAAATGATTTGTGTGAGCGGTTGGATTCGGTTGCCAGCGGCAATTGAATCTGGCGTGGACGGTTTAACAATTTTTGATTCGCTTGGAGGTGAATCGTTGGCGTTGAGATTTAGGGAAACGCATGGGCAATGGCGAGAGTTTGCGTTTTATAGATATGTGCCGGATAATTCAAATTATTATGTGTATTTTGCGTTGAATGGTTTGGGCGAAGTGCATATTGACGATGTTCGTGTCTGCACAGTCCAATTTGAACAACCTCGACCAATTCTCCCAGAAATCCGACCAACTCCAACTTTACCAAGAATCCCAATTGACCGCCTAAATCCACTACAATACTTGCCAAACCTACCAAACTTGAGCAATACAGGAACAAACTAAACAAAAACTAATAACCTATTCTGCCGCAAGATACACAAAATCAAAAATTAACGTAACTATTCAGTCACGGTTTCAATTGTTTAGAAAAAAAGTGGTTTAGGGAATAGGAACGAAGCAGACTAAAACGCAGCATTCTAAAGTAAACAACCCTTATTTATCCAATTTCCCTTAGTAGCAGACAACGCCCCAAAAATGCATCATTATGACCTTATTCTTTTTCTTTCGATGGTGAATTTAAGACAATATCGAACAAAACATAAGGGCGAGTTGGGGAGGGATTTTTAACTACTAAGGTTAATTTGACAAATAAGGGTTGGAATATTAGAGCTGTTCGGAAAATTATCTTGTTCTGTGCGGATTTATTGGGCTTGGGGAACAGAATTGTTGAAAATAATAAACATACGACTGAATAGATACAAATTAACAATAGACCTTTTCTCTAACCTAAAAATACATCAACGCAACAAAAAACCTACAACGAAAAACCGCCTTTAACTCCTCCGAGACCACCCCTAACCCCTCCGAAGGAGGGGAATAATAATACGCCTCCGAGTGAGGGGAATAAGGAGACGCCTCCTTCGGAGGCGAATATTCCCCTCCTTCGGAGGGGTCAGTGGTGGTCTCCTACAGGTTAGCGAAAAGGTCTAATATTGTTTAAACTTAGCGGAATGAGGTTAGGGACAAGAACAGATGAACGAATGACAGATAGAAACACGGAGATATAACATAAACACAACTAATTAGTTGCAAAATCTATTATTGGATTAGAAAAAATAACGCAATCATTCTTCACAGGTTTATTTGGCTTTAGGTAACAAATTGTTGCAGACTACAAAATCACCTGACAACGACGGCGGTTTATAAGAAAAATCAAAGCTACGACCATGACGGTGGACCGAACTTCAGCCAACGCAGCCAATAGTTCGCATGACCGCAGCTCTGACTATAGACCGAGTCAAACAGGAAACTTACGCCGGTTTCTCAATTCACTCGACCAGTATCACAAAAAATCACCCAACTTGCAGCCGGTGAAACATGAATTAAACCACTGCTTTGAGGTACCATTTACGTGTTTGCAAAATATATGCCAGAATCTTTAGAGAAAAATTTTTTGGCAAAGCAAAAGATAAAAAATAGACCTAAATTCAAAAAAATAAAACAGAACTATACAACCAAATAACAATTTACAATAAAACACAGATTCCAAAATATTTCTAATTTTCTCAAAAAAATTCTTGAATTACCATCAAATAACTCAATATCTTTTTGAAATCCGTTATATTTCACGGCTTAATTCCGTCAAAAGTCACAGTTTTGCACATTTTAATCCGAAGTTCCAGAGAAAATTTGTCAAAATTTGACGTAATCAATTATAAGTTAATGATATAGATAAAATAGGCTTATGATATAGATAAAATAGGCTTAGAAGTGTGGTCATGTAAACGATGTCTATTTCCCTATTGGCGCATTTGTACGATGGTCTATAACATCGGCATGTATGTAGCTCAAATTCCTAACCGTGGTTCCCGTCCAACCTACCTTCTCCGCGAATCCTATTGCGAGAACGGCAAGGTGAAAAACCATACTGTTGGTAATATTACCTCAACTTAGCCCGGCGAAAATCACCATCATCTCCCAGGTGCTTCAATGCTCCGAACTCCTCCCCGCTTCGGACTTCCGAGTTCTCCGTTCACGCCCTCACGGTCACGTTGGTGCGGTTCTTCGCGCCTTCCGGCAACTCGGTCTCGATACGCTTATTTCCCGCGAGCCCTGCCGTCAACGCCGTCTTATTCTTGCCATGATCGCGCAACGTATTATCGCCCCGCGTTCCAAACTTGGCACGACCTGAGAATGGGAACAGACGACGCTTGCCATGTCTAATGAAATTCAATAATGACGCCCTTTCAAGGCTAAAATTTTTTTGTTATCCTTTTCGTAGGGCGACACCTTACGCTATTGATGTTGGGCTTTCAGCCCATTTTCACGAACTTAACGTAAAACATATTTGTCGAACATTTCACAATAAAAAAATTTCCGCCGAATAATTTTATTTTGTTGATTAGCCGCATAATTTCCCGAAATTTTTACACTTATCAATATCATTGCCCGATGGCGCCTCATTGACAATCAACGACTCGCCAACCATTACCGCTCCCGCAGTACGCATTCTTTCCGTCCAAGTATCCATCCATTGACCGCTGCCCCACCCATACGAACCAAAAAGACCAAGTTTTTTGCCACTAAGACTGCTCTCAATTTTTGCAATAAATGGCTCAAACTCTGTGTCTTCCAATGCCTCATCGCCCATTGACGGGCAACCTAAAAATGCAACATCAGCATTCAAAACATCCGTATCACTAACATCACCAACTTGTTTGATCGAGACTTCTGCCCCTGTTGATTCTGCACCTTCTTTAATTAAATTTGCCATCGCTTCAGTGTTACCCGTTCCTGACCAGTAAACGATTGATACTTTCATAATTTCTCCTTATCATTTAATAATGAATTTATTGTCAATTCAAAACACGAATATACCGAACATAACTCCAAATTTCACCAATACTAACTTTGCCAAGTTGTGCTTTGATAACTTAAAAAAGAATGTAAACGCAATTAAAGTTGCCGCAAATTAAATTACTCTCTCCTAAACTTGCAACCCGCGTAGCCCCATTCGCACGTAGGTTAACTTAATCGGAAGCCTATTTTAATTTTTTTGCGTTACCGAAATTCTGAAGCGTGTTCGTTATAAACGCAAACAGGTTCAAAAAACCCGCGATAGTATCGGAAAGCAATCGGAGCAAATTCTTGGGGATTGCTCGCTCAATACCATCGACGAGTTGATTGTATTTGCCGTTTATCAATTACCTTTTTACCGAAATCTATCGACGCCGGAAACCAAAACCGCCAACCCTACAAAGCGGTCCCAACCAATAGGCTTCCAACACCAAATAAATTCGGACTAACTAACAAACACTATTGCAAATAACAATCTAAACAATACAAAAAACGACTTAACGAAGTGTTTGATATAATGAACTATCATCGCCCAAAAAAACCATTGCTCCACAGAATCAAAAAATTCATTCCTTGAATTACTTGATCGGCTAAACAAATTTCGGAGCAATGACAATTTTCAACTTACATCATCCTTAAAAATTTCGCCTCAAATCACGGAACCCTAAAACCGCAATTAAAAACGAAAAATTCTGACACCCAACATATACCAATCTACGCCGCTACTTCGTCCCGATATTGCAACCAAACCCAAACTCCGCAAAAAAATCAAATCTCAAAAACCGTATAATCCCTAAAATATACAGCTCAAAAAACTCAACTCTCTCACTTCACGGAAACACAATTCAATAAAATACGCCCGCCGAATTGGACGAACAAACGCAATTTTCCGAATTGTTTGTCTAGTCTAACTTGCAATAGTGGTAAAATTATGCCGCCACTTTTCATTTCGTCAATAGGGGGAGATTCGTGGAAATGTCAGATTTAAGAAGTTAATTGTTTTAATTTAGGAGAATGCAACAGAACCTATTGGTATTACAAATAGTAGGACAACTCTAAATTTTATTTTTGTTTCACGCAAAAATGCCAAAAACGTAGAGACTTAAATTAAGGGAGACCTTCTAAAAATCTATTTTTTACGGAAATATTAAAATTTTCAGAATAGGCAAATTTAGACAATAAATTTATTTTGTCCACGAATTGACACAAATTTGCACAAATTATTTAATTCGTGGACAAAATGAATTTTTATAAGTTCTATTATGATCAATTTTGCGAAAATTCGTGGGCAAAGTGAATTATTTGATGTTTCAATAGACCTTTTCGCTAACCTGTAGGAGACCACCCCTGACCCCTCCGAAGGAGGTGAATTATTCGCCTCTCTTGGAGGCGTCTTCTTATTCCCCTCCTTCGGAGGGGTTAGGGGTGGTCTCGGAGGAGTTAAAGGCGGTTTTTTGTTGTAGGTTTTTTATTGCGTTGATGTATTTTTAGGTTAGAGAAAAGGTCTAATTATCTAATTTACCAATTCGGTAAATCTTGTTGATTATGTACAAAAAATAGGTTTGTAGAAGTTGTATTGTAGTTTTACTGTAATTGACGTTTTGTTTGTTGTTCGTTATACTGCTCGTACTATAAAACACGAGACTCAAGAGCGTAAAGGGCTTGCTTTCCGATAAGTAAACAGGCGGTGATAAACAAAAATTAAAGTATGAACAGTTTAAAATGCCGTTTTGTTGTGGTTGTTTGTGGAGTTTTCTTTTTGCAATTTTAATTTTGTTTTCTTTTTTAAGAAACTTTAGGAACATGACAAACATAAACACTAGTTTGACTCCGAAAATTCACGGGCAATGGTTAAATGAACAGTAACTTATTCGTAAAAGGTTACAAATTTTTTAAAATTTAACATACTAAATACAATGAACATTCTATTCGTAAGCAGCGAAGTGGCGCCCTTCGCAAAAACCGGCGGTTTAGCCGATGTAAGCGCGTCGCTTCCAGCGGCATTAAAAGACGCCAAACATAACGTAACAATAATTACGCCTTTTTATAAATGTACACAAAATTGCGGAGAACCTATTGAAGATACAGGTCTCAAATTTATTGTTCCTGTCGGCGGAGAATTTATTGAAGCCACACTTTTAACTGGAAAAACTGTTGACGGCGATATAACAACATACTTTATCAAACAAGACAGATACTTTGACCGAAACGGTCTCTACTCCGAAAACGGCGAAGATTACAAAGATAACTGCGAACGATTTGTATTTTTTTGCCGTGCTGTAATGGAATCAATCGACGTACTCAAACTTGATGTTGATATTCTGCACACAAACGATTGGCAAACCGGACTTATTCCGGCTTACCTGTCAATTCTTTACCATGAACGCCCGCATTACGAAAAAATTTCTACCGTCCACTCTGTTCACAACCTTGCTTATCAAGGAATATTTTGGCATTGGGACATGCCTCTTACTGGAATTGGCTGGGAACATTTTACATTTGATGAAATGGAATTTTACGGCAAATTGAATTTGATGAAAACTGGAATTATGTTTGCAAACGGAATTACAACAGTCAGTCCGCGTTATGCAATTGAAATTCAATCGCCTGCTTTTGGATGCGGTATGGAATCAGTTCTACAGTACCGCAGCCCAATGCTTCGCGGTATTCTTAACGGCGTAAGTACCAGACAATGGAATCCCGCAACTGATAAATTTATAGTAGCACAATATGACCGCAACTCCGTACTTGAGAATAAACCGAAATGTAAAAAAAATCTACAAGAACGTCTTGAACTTG
>JAITDV010000027.1 GCA_031282385.1 Planctomycetaceae bacterium
TCCTTCGGAGGGGTTAGGGGTGGTCTCGGTGGAGTTAAAGGCGGTTTTTTGTGGCGTTGATGTATTTTTAAGTTAGAGAAAAGGTCTAATAATTCCCCTTCTCTGGATGGGAATTTAATGATTCCCCTCCTTCGGAGGGGTTAGGGGTGGTTTATTAATACGGGGTAACTTCTAAAAACTCATTTTGTCCACGAATTTCCGCGAAAGTTCACGAATTAAATAATTTGTACAACTTCGAGTCAATTCGTGTATAAAATAAATTTATTGTCTAAATTTGTCTATCCTGATTTCGATAATTCCGTCAAAAATAAGTTTTTAGAAGTTGCCATTAAATAATCCGTGATAACATGTGGATTATTTTTTTTTGACAACTGACAATATCCAGAGGAATCCGTTTGCAATATTACTTTATTTTTTCTGATTGCAATCTGTCAGTCCATATTGTATGTAGGGATTCTTATGCTATACTTTCGCGTCATTCGTTGCTGTTTTCCGATAGGTAAGCTGGCGGCGGTGAAGGAAATTTAAAATGTGAACGGTTTCAATTAATTTCAATTGACAATTAACGTAACATTAATTCAATTTAACAACAAACTTAACAAACACAAATTAACATGACTCAAAATTTTACTCAACTTTTTGCACAAGTTCCAGATCAAATTCTGCTGCTGATTTTATTCGGGGCAGGAGTAGTTTTATTTTTTATTGCATTTGTTGTTTTTATGCGATTTTTTCCGTTGTGGATTCAATCAGTTATGGCAGGTGCGGGAATAACAATTCTTGATTTAATTGCGATGTATTTTAGGAAAGTTAATGCTGAAGTGATTTTGCGAAGTAAAATTATGGCAGTTCAAGCCGGTCTTGACGACAATGTAGTTACGACGAAATCGCTTGAAGCTCATTTTCTTGCCGGCGGCAATGTTCCGGCAGTTATTCAGGCAATGATTGCGGCGAATAAGGCTAAAATATTTGATCTCGATTACCAATTAGCAACCGCAATTGATCTCGCCGGTCGTAATGTTCGCGAAGCCGTACAAACAAGCGTTTACCCCAAAGTTATCGATTGTCCAACCCCGTCGAAAAATCGCGTTACACTTGATGGAGTAGCAAAAAACGGCATACAACTTAAAGTTAAAGCAAGAGTTACAGTGCGGACAAATTTAAAACAATTAATCGGAGGCGCAACAGAAGATACAATTATTGCGCGTGTTGGCGAAGGTATTGTTAGTGCAATCGGCTCAGCAGAAACGCATGGTGTGGTGTTGGAGAATCCGGATCGGATTTCAAAAACCGTGCTTGCCAGACGATTAGATTCAGAGACAGCTTTTGAAATCGTTTCAATTGATATTGCTGATATTGATGTCGGTGAAAATATTGGCGCAAGACTTCAGGCAGATCAAGCAGAAGCAGATACCCGCGTAGCAAGAGCAAAAGCAGAAGGACGACGAGCATTGGCGGTCGCCGCAGAACAAGAAAATATTGCGAAAATTGAAGAGAGTCGGGCAAAAGTTGTTGAAGCTGAAGCCGAAATTCCAATTGCAATTTCAGAAGCAATCTCAAACGGCAAACTCAGCATTCTTGACTACTATAAACTCAAAAACATAATGTCCGACACCGACATGCGTGCCTCAATTGCTAAAGGCTTACCAAGTTCAACAACAAAAAGCTAAACAAGACGTATCTGTAACTATTCAGTTGAAAAATACCGGCAATTCCAATCGGCAACCATAAAAAAGTCATTAGACCTTTTCTCTAACCTAAAAATACATCAACGCAACAAAAAACCTACAACGAAAAACCGCCTTTAACTCCTCAGAGACCACCCTAACCCCTCCGAAGGAGGGGAATAAGAAGACGCATCCGAGTGAGGCGAATAATTCCCCTCCTTCGGAGGGGTCAGGGGTGGTCTCCTACAGGTTAGCGAAAAGGTCTATTGCCTGCTTACCTATTGAAAGCAGGTTATGACGCTCTTGAGCCGTGTAATTTCTAGTACGAACAGTGCGAGCTTCCAATTTATTATTCCGGCGAGAGTAATTCTATTACGTGTTTTATTGGAATTTTCTTCAAGACAGGATCGCGTTGCATCATTCCGCCAAAGTGCATCGCACAACTCATGTCAAGTGTTGCCAGAACTTCACAGCCTGAGTTCAAGATATTTGCAATTTTCCGCTCGCCGATTGCTATTGACGTACCGGGCATTTTTACGCTAAATGTACCGCCGAAACCACAACACTCCTCCATAAAAGGTAAAGGCGCGTAAATCAAATCACGAATATTATTCAACAACAATAACGGTTGCTCAACTATACCAAGCTCACGCCTGCCATGACAACCAATATGAAGCGCAACACGCTTATCAAAACTTACATTGAAATCGAATTTGCTTAACAAATTGACAAAAAATTCACTCACATCAAAAACACGTTTACCAATTTCCGAATGAATTGAATTCGGCGCAAGATAATCAAAAAATACCCGACACATTGCCGCACAAGATGTTGATGGAGTTACTATCCACTTATATTGACCAAATACTTTTGAGAAATACTCCATTACCTTACGCGCTTCATCCCAATATCCGCTATTCAACGCAGGTTGACCGCAACACGTTTGCCCTGCCGGAATCTCAAACGGAATTCCTTCCGCCTCAAATAAACGGCGCATTGCACGAGTTACCGACGGATAAAATTGCTCTATAAAACAAGGAATAAAAAACGCTACCGTCTCACCTCGCGTGTATCGAGGATAATCAAACTTGGGATAGGAACGTAGCACCGGATCCGTTATATCAAATTGCATTGTAACTAGAATAAATGTTAATGAAATTCTGAATTCAAAATCCAGAATTAAGGGTTATTTTTTTAAGACTTAAAATTTCGTCTCTGGTTTTAGTTTTTTCAAAAGCGGGATTAAATGATTAGACCTTTTCTCTAACCTGTTGAAGACCACCCCTGCCCCCTCCGAAGGAGGGGAATTATTCGCCTCTCTCGGAGGCGTCTTCTTATTCGCCTCCTTCGGAGGCGTCTTCTTATTCCCCTCCTTCGGAGGGGTTAGGGGTGGTCTCGGAGGAGTTAAAGGCGGTTTTTCGTTGTAGTTTTTTTGTTGTGTTGATGTATTTTTAGGTTTAGAGAAAAGGTCTATTATGAAACATAGCGTACTCACCAACTAAACTTTCCTTATCGCTTCGGTAAGCCGATCAAGAGTTTCCACTAACTCAATTGGAAACATTATGACTGTATTTGATTGACCTGTTCCTAATCCGTCTATAGTTTGCAAAGTTCGTAATTTCATTGCCCCTGAAGTTGTTGCCATGATTCTTGCCGCTTCTGCGAGATTTGAAGCGGCAATTTTATCACCTTCTGATTTTGTTATGTTTGCTCTTTTCTCCCGTTCCGCCGCCGCTTGCCGAGACATTATCCGTTTCAAGTCCTCCGGCATCTCTATATCTTGTAACAAAATTGAGTCGAGATGTAAACCCCAACTCTTAATCCGCTCCTCAACAACTTCCGCAACCCGATGCTGAATCTGTTCCCGCTCCGATAAAAGCTCATCAAGCGTCAACGCACCAACGACGTCTCGCAATGTTGCCTGTGCGTATTGAGCGACGGCAAAACGGTAATTTTGAACTGTCAATACAGCTTGACCTGCATCCCGCACCAGAAAATATAAAACACCGTCAACTGCCGCAGGAACGTTGTCTTTGGTAATTACCTGCTGCGAAGGAATATTCAACGTCAAAAGACGCGTATCAACAAACTCCACACTATCAATAAAAGGTACGACATAAACAAAACCAGGTCCACGTACACCACGAAACTTTCCAATACGCAACACAACTCCACGTTCCCATTGAGCCGCCACCCGAACTCCCGACACTAATAACATAACCAAAAATGCTAAAATTACAAACAAAACAATTGCCAGAATGATATTCGTATTTTCAGAAATTGTTTTTACATCATATTTACCAGAAGCAATTTTCATAATCATTTGCCATTTAACCATAGTCAATGCAATACAGACAAAACACAATATCAACAAAATACCACCTAATAACAATCGA
>JAITDV010000029.1 GCA_031282385.1 Planctomycetaceae bacterium
CGATAGATGAATTATCAGAATCGCAACGGAATGTTGTCAAAATATTAGTTACAAATCATACCTCCAGACCACTTACTGTCGTTGGTGCAAGGACAGATTGTAGTTGCGGAGCTGTGGAAGGTGTTCCAAAGAAAATCGACGCATATAAAGAAGAGTATGTTTCTTTTGTGACCTCCGATAAAGTTGATAAATTACCAAAATCGAAGGAAAAGCAAAAGATTATATTCTTTGTTGATGATCTAGGAACAAAACGAATATCGGTAGTGTTGCCGATTTTCGAGTGTTTGATTCGCAATGAGAAATCATTGTGAAAATTTTTGGTTACCCCTTAACAAAGTTAAAGGAAAAAAGTTATGAAAAAGAAAATTTTGAAGTTGGGATCAAGTATCGTTTGTTCCCTTGGGATTTGTCTGGTGACACTGGCATTGGTTTCTGCTATAGAGGCAGGTGCTTATGCTGATACGGAATCGGATGGTAACGCAGATGACAAGTGTAAAAAAGGTGCGAGTGTTGTCTATTGTCAAGACCATGGATGTACTCTCGATGGTAAGAATTGTGGTACTCCTGCAGAGAGTTGCCCATGCGTGTAGTGGAGTACAATGACACCTTGTTATTGGTCTTTCAATGAATTTTGTCAGTTTGAGTTTACTCCTGATTGTGACTGGTTTTAGCTGATTTAGAGTGTGTTCGGTATGTGGTTTTCCACAATAACCGCACAAGATTGTGATTCATTCTAGCCGTGGATTAATTATATCAACGCTTTTTTGAATCACAGTTTTATGTACGTTAGATTTGTTTTTTATAGCGGTTATCATGTTATACTGCGTTTGGGTTCTATTCGGTATTTTACACGATCGTGTTTCTTTGTAACATCTTTATCAAAATGATGTTGTAAATTATTAAAAAAATACCAATTTTATGCATCACACAGTATTAAGACCGCATACGAGTGAAATGTGTTTGTAGAATAAACCTTTTCTCTAACCCATACGAAAACCGAAAATATAGCAAAAACACCTTATTTATGTAATTGCCTAAATTGTGTATATTGCGTGTTCGATTGTGTATGTTTCGTATTTTTAGGTTAAAGAAAAGGTCTAATATTGTTTTTTGCATCGTTTAGTAGGGTGTGATTGGAGGTTTTGCTATGTCGGTTAATATATTCAAAGCATTTTGTTTTGTTTTTATTCTGTTTGTTATTGAAACAAACGTATTGTCTAAGGAACTACAGGAGGATGTTTTAAAGAGACGATTTTTATCTGAAGCACCAAAGGCATGGAAAGCCATAAAAAATGAGTACCAAAAAGGAGTAAGTCTCACTTTGATCTACTTGGTTGATACGGGACCATTGATTACAATTGAGGTTTGTCTGGACAGAAAGAACGAACTGAATCACTGGTTGTACTCTGGAAGTTCTTCAAAGGAATCTGTACGTGTAATCAATGACCGTTATGCTTTCTATTTGACCAAAAAGGATAATTCATCAGATTGGGGATTGAAAAATTTTATAGAAGACACTGTAGCAGCGAGGAATTCAGCTAATAGCGGTTCTCATAAATTGTTACCTGCAACAGTAAATCTTTTTGATGGTATCATGTTACATGAAGGTTGGTTGGAGAATTGGGTATTATCAGACGGATTCAGCATAACAAATATTCAAGAAGTAAACAATGAAGGACTTGTTGAGCTGGAATTTATCAGCCGTTTTGAGCCTTATGATACCTATAGAATATTAAGAGGTACGATATGCTTTGATCCTAAACAGTCCTGGTTGATTAAAAAATATGAAATAGAGGTTGAATCATTGCCGATGCTTAAGGCAAGCAAAAAGGATATGTTTAAGATCACTGTGAATCTTGAGTACCAAAATATCGAAGGTGTTCCTTTTCCAAAAAAATGCCAATATATTGAGGTTATTAATGGAACAGAAACACACACCCTTATAAAGGATTACATATCTATTAGCAGACATATACCCAATCAGAAAAAGTTTTATCTAAGCCATTATGGTCTTTCCGAACCGGTTAGAGCGACACAACCAGGAAGTTTTGTACGTATTGTTTTTGTTGTTGTTGGTTTGTTTCTTATTCTTACTGGCTTGTTAACCAAATTTTTGACGAGAAAAATTTATAGAGGGTGATTTTATGAGAAAAATGTCTTCGATGTTTTTGTGTTTGTTCGGTGTGTTGTTAATTACATCAGTTCTGTTGATTACAGCTATCAAAGATGTTAACCAAATAACAGGACATGTAGAAAATATGTCATTAAAACGAAGAGAGAACAAAGAACCTTACATTCTAACATATAATGTCGTAGTAAAAAATGACCATACATTTCGGATTCGTTTGTGTGGAGGGCAATTGAATTGGTGTGGTGCAGGTGGCCGTTATCACGCTAAGATGGAATTCCCGCTATACTTAGATGCAAAACAACAAACAAAAATTACAATTGAAGTTTCTCCAAATTCAGAAACAATACCAGAAACTGAATTGATTCTTTACGCCGATGGGGGGGAACTTGGTGGTCTTACTCCGATTAAGGTTCGGCTTCCAGTAATGTCAACGGTCTCTTTGTAGGTGTTATGTCAAAGTATTTCCCAATAATTTTGTTTTTGATATTTTCGTTTTTGTTGTTGGGTAATATTTTTCGGAATAGTCCGGTTCAAAGTGAGGACGCACATTTAGCGAGCGGGATTAGTCATTATCAATTTTGGAGGTTTGATCTTTATAGGGTCAATCCGCCGCTTGTGCGTACTTTTTCCTCTTTTTCCGTTTATTGTTTTGGAGATTATTGTGCAGACTGGAAGGATTATGTACCTTATCCGCTTCTTCGCGGCGAATATCAAGTTGGCGTTGATGCGATGTTGGCAAACGAGCAACAATCGAAGGTACAAATCCGTGTTGCAAGAATTTCTTGTATGATTTTTATTTTGTTGGGCGGTTTGTGTTGCTATTTATTAACCCGTTCAATATCAGAAAAATCGTCCGGTATTTTCGCATTGTCTTTATTATTTTTTTCTCCTTACATTTTAGGTCATGGTGCTACAATCATGCCTGATGTTCCCTCTGCCGCGTTTGCTGTTGTTTCTGTTTATTTCTTTTGGCGTTGGCTAAAGCAACCGGAAATGTCAAATGCATTTACCAGCGGAGTTATTTTAGGGCTTGCGGAATTAACCAAATTTACTTTATTGATTTTTTATCCGTTGTTTTTTGTGATGTGGTTAATTTATCGATTACCTGAAAAGAAAACACTCACAAAAAAAGATTGGTATCAACAATGCAAGCAAATTGCGGTTATGTTTGTTATGAGTGTTGTTGTTATCAACATGGGATATCTGTTTGAAGGAACTGGTAAATTTCTTGGTTCTTATCGTTTTCAAACAACATTATTTGCCGGTTACAAAACGCTTGAAGAAGTTCCGAGCGGCGGCGGGAATCGTTTTGAGAAAACGCCGTTTGCTTATATTCCGATGCCGTTACCGTCAAATTATATTCAGGGTATTGACACGCAACGTCTTGATTTTGAACGCGGTTTACCATCGTATT
>JAITDV010000061.1 GCA_031282385.1 Planctomycetaceae bacterium
CTTCTTATTCCCCTCCTTCGGAGGGGTTAGGGGTGGTCTCGGAGGAGTTAAAGGCGGTTTTTTGTTGTAGGTTTTTTGTTGCGTTGATGTATTTTTAGGTTAGAGAAAAGGTCTAATAAGGGTTGGAATATTAACGTCGTTCGGAAAACGATGTTGGTTCGCGCGGATTTAAATTGTGCTTGGGGAACAAAATAGTTGCAGATAAAAAAACACGCGGCTGAATAGTTACCGAATATTTATATTTTTTTCTTGATGATATTATTAAGGTAAAAATTTCTTAATTCTGCGGCGAGATAAATTGATCCTGTTGCACAAACTATGTCGTTCTTGTCCGCTAAAGCAAAACATTGCCTCAACGCTAACATACAATCATAAACTACTCTTATCTTGCACTCATCTTTACTCAATTTCCGAACCGGCAGAATCGCATCGGCAATCGTTTTCAATCCTACTGGCGGAAAACAACGCGCACTTGATGAATATTGCGTCATAAAAACAGTCTTAAAATTCGGCAATAAACACATCAACATTCCGTCAACATCCTTGCCAATCGTAGTACCAAAAACCAACAACTTCCTTTTGTTCGGAAATAATTCAGATAACGTATCAATAAACATTTCAGTAGACGCTTTGTTATGCGCACCATCAACCACAAACACCGGTTCATCATTTGTCCCTTGAAAAACCTCAATTCTTGCCGGCAAAAATCCTTTCATTAAACCATTGCGTATCAAATTTGCGTTAAGAATAAATTTGTCCTGCAACAATAACGCCGACGCAATAGCTAATGACGCATTGTGCCTTTGATGTCTGCCCGGCATACAAACATTCAAATTATCAATCTCCGCTTGAACAGGAAATTTGCCTTTTTTTGTTTTGAACTGAAAATTCTCCACCGCCGTAATCGGGTCAACGTCAAACGCTTCACCTAAGAAATAAGCCGGTGCCTTGCATGTTTCAATAATTTCACATAACTCTGTACGCGGTTCGGCACTACAAACTGACGAAATAAGCGGTACGCCCGCTTTAATTATTCCGCCCTTTTCCCGTGCGATATCACGCAACGTCGGACCTAATTGTTCTATGTGATCGAAGCTTAAATTTGCGATTACTGTTATTGTTGGAAAGCAAATATTTGTTGCGTCAAAACGCCCTCCCAAACCAACCTCCAACAACACAAAATCCGCCAAACTACGCGCAAAATACTCAAACGCAAATATCGTAAGCAACTCAAAAAAAGTAAAATCGACAAGCAATTTTGAATCAAATTTGCTAATTTTGTCCCGAATATAAAGCATTATTTCTGCAAATTCCGATTCGCTGCAAGATACACCGTTTATCGTAAACCGCTCCAAAAAAGAATACAAATGCGGCGACGTAAAACGCCCAACAACAGCTCCCGCCTCCAAAAGAATACTTTCCAACAAAACACAAGTTGAACCTTTACCTTTCGTTCCGGCAACATGGACAATCTTATATTTCTTGTCAGGATAACCAAGATAATTTACAAACGCTCTCAAACGCTCAAGACGTTCCACAAGACCATTCATTTCAAAATTTCTGCTCAATTCAAAATTCCGACGCGAATTAAGAAAATTTAAGGCTTCAGTAAACGACATTTATTTGTTCTACCCAAAACGCAGCGTCTTATACGCGGCATTAATTAAACTGTTGAGTCTTTGTAACCTCTACACAAACCCGTCTATCAGAAAAGTCAACTCTAACGCATGAATGTTGCCGAATTCCAATATAACGGTACAGTATTGTCAATTTGAATATCATCTGAATTTTTTTGTCAAATCAAAATATAAATTTATAGAAAATTTAATAAGCGCGAATATTTTTCAATTGCGATCAACACGAAACTTTGGTAATAATACTTCAAGTAAACATTCGGGAAAAGAGGGGGATTGCAAATATTCAGTGTAATTATTCCGCCGCGTGATTCAGCAATTCAATTGTGCCGAGTATTGTTGCAAAAATTCTCTTGACAAATTTAATAAAAATTTATAATGTCCGCGTTGTAAATATGAAATTTGAAATTTCACAACTATATTTTTTATGGCGAAATATTTTGAAGAAGAAAAAGAAGATGAAGAAGTTGTTGTGCGGAAACGGCGGCCTATAAAAAAGCCTGTTGCTGAAGATGACGACGACGATGGTGATCGTGTTGGTAAAAATAGAAACGTAAAAGAAATCAACGACGAAGACGAAGACGAGGATGAAGATTTACTTCCTTCGACGGGATTTGTTTTGCTTGATATTGTTCTGGATTATTGGGACGATTATATTTATTGGACGAAGGAACATTTTGCTTTGGGGGTTGGGGTAGGCGTGTTGTGTTTTCTTTTATTTTTTGTTCCAACGTCGCTTATTACTCTTTACGTGTACAACTATATCCATCGACCAACATTGCAAAAAGCTCTTGACGCTTATGATTTTGGCGCGTATGCTGAAGCCGGTCGGTTTGCGGAAACGGTTCTCAAATATACTTCTTGGAGAGATGATTTGACACGTGCCGGCGCACTTTTTGTACTTGGCGCGTCGGCTTGTTCGATAGCGGAGATGGCAGACGGCAACCAAAATGATTCGCCTAAAAAAAATTATTATCTCGCGTCTACAAAATATCTTACTGATTGCCGAGAGCTTGGTTATTATCCGGGCAGAAAAGCAGAAGCGGCGTTTTTGCTCGGCAAGTCTTTTTATTTTGCGGGCGAATTTGTTAAAGCACGAGAACCTTTGATTGTTGCGTTGGAAAATAATTCGCCGAATAAAAAGAAGCTCTATTGGTATCTTGCCAATTCGTATTTGTTCTCGCCCGACGCAAATACAACCGAAGCTGATAAATTTGTCAAATTGTTTCAAGCCGAAGAAACTGTAACCGACGAAGAGATATTTGAATCCGACTTGTTTAGTGCTTTGATACAAATCTACAACAACAATCCCGACGCCGCTGAACAAATCTTGCGAAAAGTACCTCAATTTGATCAATACGCTGTAATGAAAACTTTCATAAAGGGGCAAGTTGCTTTTTTACGCGCGAATACTTTACGTCTGAAATCACTTTCTCCAGAAAAACAAAACCCGACAAACAATCCCAACCCGACAATTCCTGATGTTGATAGTTATCCTAATCCGTCGTTATTACCGGATGGCAATAGTTTTTTGGAGAAGGCAAAAAAAACGCAGAATGATTATTTCACTTTGGACAAGAAATTTCCGCGTGGAGTAATTGCGGCGGCAATGGTTGATAATGAAGAAAGTGATTCGATTTACAGGCGAATGACATATCTTGCGCAAGTTGAATCTGCGGCTCCAACATCGCCTACACCGGTTTCTGAATCGGGCGTACCTGCGCCGGTATTGCCGCCGGATGCAGTTATTTTATTGCCGCCGGAGCCGCCGGTTTCTAATCCGCCTAGAACAGATACTGGTTTATTTCCCGAAGGCGGGTTGCCGGAAAGTGATATACCGGAAGGCATATTTTTTCCGCCGCCGGGAATTGATTCAGAGTTAATAACAACAGACCCGTTTTCCAGCAATGCAAAAAATTTCAAAGAATTAGCGCAACAAAAATATCACGAGGCAATTGAATTGTTCCGCGAAGTTCGCCGTAGCGATTCATTTGATAAAAAATGGCTGCGGACGGCGATGTTGTTGGAAGGCAAATGCAATGAAGAAATCGGCGAAATAGCCGAAGCAAAAAATTATTATAGACAAATAAATGAAATTTTTGCGGATACAGATGAAGCGGCGGCTGCAGATTTTTTTTACGCTGAAATTGAACGCGGTGCAGGACGGTTTGAGGAAGTGTTGTCAATTTATGATCGTATTTTTGAGGCATTGCGTAAAAATCCTGACTATGCCTGTCATTGGCTTACGCCCAAAGAAATTAACCAAAAGACGCTGGAAATACTCCAATGGCTTATGCGTCAACGGAATTATCGAGTTGGAATTATTTTTCTTTCGATTATTCGGAATGTTATAAAGTTACCTGATATTGCGAAGTTTCGCGGTGAATTTTATGAAAATTGGGGCAAAGAATTGTATCAGCAATCACTGACTCAAAAAGATCAACAACTTGTCGGCGGCGAGCGTGAAAGCGGTTATATTGAGAAGTTTCGGCGTGCGGGTGAAGCGTTCAGCGAACTTGCACGTTATCAATTCGGCGAGCGGACTTACGATCAACAAATCTGGCGCAGCGCAGAAAATTTCCGGCTGGGTAAAGACAACAAACATGGAATTGAAGCGTACAAAGTATATTTGCAAGTAAATAAATTAGATCGGCAAGCAGAGGCATTGTTGTATGTTGGAGAGATGTATATTAATCTTGGCATGATTGACGAAGCGATTTCCAATCTTGAAAGCGCAATTGCCGCATATCCGCGTGATGCGTTGCTTTCGCGAATCAGATTAACATTGAGCCGCGCGTACAACGAAAAACGCGAATTTGAAAAAGCAAAACAATTATTGATTTCAAATTTAATAGAAGGCAAATATGATCCATCCTCAATTGTTTATAGCGATTCTGTTTATCTGCTTGCAAAATTATCTTATGAACGAGGTAACACAAATGACGCAATTGTGTATCTTGAGGATGCACTCAAAATACATCCAAACGCACCGCAAGCAGCAGAAGCACATTATTTCGTTTCACGATCTTATTTGACAAGAGCAGAAACAACTTTGGGAATGATGAAAGATGCAGCACAAATTAACGAAGTACGCGATCAAATTCGAGCTTCAGTTGCCGCTGACAGAGGTTTGGCGTTGGAGCATATTCAAACGGCGGAACGACTATTGATGCAACGGCGGGATACAAGAGAATTATCAGAGTCAGAGTCAATAATGTTGCGGAACACAATGTTCGGAGCGGGCAAAATTATGATGTTGCTTGAACAATATGAAAAAGCAATTGCAACATTTAACATGGTCGCAACAAGATATCAAGAACCTGCTTCACTTGACGCATTATTACAAATCGCACTTGCATACAGACTTCTAAATAAAAAAGACGATGCTACCGCCGCTTTAAATCGTGCAGAAATGCTATTGCAACAATTTGAAGAATCAGGTACTATCCCCAAAGGAACCGATTGGATGTCAAAAATTCAGCTACAAAAAAAAATAATAAATAACGAATAAAACCAAATAATTACAAAAATTCAAAAAAAGAAAAATTATCATGACTAACAAAATAAATCACGACATAATCCCAATTCCAGCAAATTCGTTTAGTGAATTGATTAAATTTCAAGAAGGTTTATTGATGCGTTTAGCCGCGGTTTCATCGCAACAGTTAGAGCTTGTGTTTGCAGGAAATATGACCGCATTGTTACAATTGCTCGGTCAAAAATATCAATTGCTGGACGAGTACGACGAAATTAGAAAAGCATTGAGTTTACATGATAAAGTTGATCCAGATACACGGCAATGGAATAACGATATAGAACGAATCGATGCGAAAAATTCCATAGATCATTGTAAACAATTACTTGATGAAATTATGGGCAACGACAAACGGAGTATGGCAGAGATTGAATTACGGCGTGATGAATTGCGTCAAGAAATATACCGTTTTAGCCGTGTGTCTCACACTCATTTGGGTTATGCCAAAGCTATAGGCGTAAACACAAATGTAAAACACTTTGACACAGAGAAATAAAAAACGCAAATACATTAAACAGCTCGCACTTTCAATTTCATTTGCCGCCGTCTGCATTCCTATAGGAAATCAGGCTCTTGAGTTGCGTAATTTAATAATGTGAACAGTATAAACTCGATTGTACGAAAATTTCCCGAATGCAACAGAATAGTAACTAACAATCAATCCAATTCTAAATTAAAAAATGATTCGTCCAACCGGTCAATTCAGAGCAATATTTAACGGAACAACAGTTCCTGTACTTGAACAAGTAGTCAATTTTGACGAGGCGCGTCAAGCGTTGCTTGCGGGTAATATTGCGAATTTTGATACGCCGCTTTACCAAGCCCGAGACTTGGATGTAGGCACTTTCAAGCATAAATTAGCACTAGCAATAGAACGAAAAAACAAACCGCCCGGAGCATTTGGTCCAGATTATCCGTTGAAGAATGGACGTTCATCGGCGCAAGGCGTCGTGTGGCCTGTTGATCATCAGATTTTATATCACGATTTCAACAACGTCGGCATGGAATTTCAAGTTACGGAAATGGCAAAAAATAATATGGAATTTAACACCGCATTAAGCATAATGCGCCACCAAATGCTACTACTGCAAACAGCAATCAGTGAAAGAGTATAAAAAAGTAACTATCCAGTTGTATGTCTTTTAAACTGTTCACACTTAAAATTTCCTTTACCGTCGCCTGCTTACCTATCGGAAAGCAGGCTTTGACGCTCTTGAGCCGCACAATTTATAATACGAACATTCGACCTTTTCTCTAACCTAAAAATACATCAACGCAACAAAAAAACTACAACGAAAAACCGCCTTTAACTCCTCCGATACCACCCCTAACCCCTCCGAAGGAGGGGAATAAGAAGACGCCTCCGAGAGAGGCGAATTATTCCCCTCCTTCGGAGGAGCCAGGAGTGGTATCCTACAGGTTAGCGAAAAGGTCTAGTATATCTGCTTGACGGTTGAAATTTGGTTGGTAGAATTTCGCGGCAGTTTGTGGTAACGATTTTTTGTTTTTATTGCTCAAAATACAAACAAAAATTCTTTTTTGAAAGTCAAGTACAGTTAAATTAAGGAACTAAATTATGTCTTATATTCTTGCACATGATCTTGGTACGTCCGGCAACAAAGCAACATTGTTTTCCGATCAAGGTGAATTGATTGCTAATTGTACGGTTTCGTATTCGACGCATTATTTCAATCGTGTCTGGGCAGAACAAGACCCGAACGATTGGTGGAAAGCAGTTTGCGAATCTACACAACAACTCATCGCCAAGTCTAAAATTGATTCGTCTCAAATTGCCGTTGTTACTCTTAGCGGACAAATGATGGGCGCAACTTGTATTGACCGTCAAGGTAATCCGTTGCGACCTTCAATTATTTATTGCGATCAACGTAGTGAAAAAGAAGCGTCCGAAATTTTGAACAATATCTCCATGCAAGACGCATACAAAATTATCGGACATCGTGTTGCGGCGGTTTATCCGTTGGCGAAGTTGCTTTGGATCAAAAACAACGAGCCGGTAATATTCAAAAAAACATTCAAAACAATTTGCGCCAAAGATTACATTAATTTCCGTTTGACAAATGTTATTGCGACCGATTATTCAGATGCGTCTGGTACAAATGCATTTGATTTGGTTACAAAAAATTGGTCGCAAGTTATGCTTCGTGCTGCTAATATTGACGAATCACTTTTCCCGACAACTTTTCCATCAACTCACATTCTTGGCGAAATAACAAACGAAGCATCCAAAGCAACAGGCTTAAAATCCGGTACGGCTGTATGTTGTGGCGGAGGCGATGGTGCATGTGCAACAGTCGGCGTCGGTTCCGTGCGACCTGGCATGACGTATCATTATCTTGGTTCAAGCGGTTGGATTGGATTGACGACAGAAAAACCAATTTTTGATACAAAAATGCGAACAATGACTTGGGCGCATTGTGTGCCGGATTATTATCATCCGTCCGGTTCCGTGCAAACCGCTGGCGCAGCTTACAACTGGCTCAAAGAACAGATTTGTACTGCCGAAATTATAGAGGCGTTGAAAGAGAATTCAAATGTATATCAACTTATGAATGAATCGTTGTTGCAAAGTCCGGCGGGAGCGAATGGTTTAATTTTTTTGCCGTATCTTTTGGGAGAGCGTTCGCCGCGTTGGAATCCGAATGCTCGCGGTGCATTTATTGGTTTAACATTGGCTTCGCGGCGTTGTGATATGATTCGCAGCGTAATGGAAGGCATAACATACAATTTCGCAATCATTGTTGACATATTCCGTGAACATGTTCCGATTGACACAATGACAGTTATCGGAGGCGGGGCAAAAGGCCAAGTATGGTTGCAAATGATGGCGGATATTTTCGGTACAAAAATTCAACGCCCCAATTTTCTCGAAGAAGCAACATCAATGGGAGCAGCAATTGTTGGCGGCGTCGGCGTCGGGATTTTTAAGGACTTCAACGTTATCGAACAATTTCTGCGCACCGAAGAAACATTGCATCCCAACACCGAAAACGAAAAATCATATCAAAAAATCCGACCTCTTTTCGATAAAGCATATTATTCATTAATCGAATTATTTGACGACTTGCGGAATATTTAAACTATTCACACTTTAACTTTCCTTTACCTTCGCCTGCTTACCTGCTGGAAAGCAGGCTTTTACGCTATTGAGTCCCGCAATTTATAGTGCGATCAGTATAACAGCAACATCAATGCTAACGAGACGGAAAAATTTGTAACAATTCAGTAACGGTTATAAATATTCATTTTTTTGTCTCATTGAGAACAACATGTTGGTAGAAAATTTTTTAACAATTTAACCCTTTAACAAATTTATTAAAATGAAAGCAGTAGTTGTAGTAGAACCGAATCGTGTTGAGGTATTAGAGATTTCCAAACCGGAGTCTGGACCTTATGAAGTTTTGGCGAAAAATAAAATTGCGGCACTTTGCAATGCAACGGATCGGAAGTTGATCGAGGGTCATTTCCCTGGAGTAAATCAATATCCGTTGGTGTTGGGTCATGAGGGAGTTGCGGTGGTGGAAGCTGTTGGGTCGAAGGTTCGGAATATGAAGGTAGGCGATCATGTGATTGGCGGTTTGCTTGGCGAGTTTGGTCGTTCCGATTATCATGGCGGTTGGGGCGGATTTTGCGAATATGTTATTGTGCATGACCATGACGCAATGGTAGAAGACGGAGTGGCAAATGCAGAAAATGGTTGGTTTGAATCGTGTGAAATTCAAACGGTTGTTGATGCTGATATTCCGTTTGAGGAAGCGGCGTTGCTTTGTACGTGGCGTGAAGTTTACGGCGGGATAGGTGATTTTAATTTACAAGCGGGAGACAACATTTTAATTTTCGGCGCCGGTCCGGTTGGTTTAAGTTTTGTCAAATTTACCCGAACACTTGGAATAAATTGGATTGGAGTTGTGGAGCCGAATGTGTCGCGGCATGACAAAATTAAATCAATGGGCGCCGACCAAGTTTTCTTACCAAGCGAAGTTCCATCGATTCAGAAACAAAGGCAACCGCTAGATGCAGTAATTGATGCGGTTGGCAATGAGGCAATTGTTAATCTTTCTTTGCCGTTGTTAAAACTTGGCGGTTCGATGTGCATTTACGGCGTGTTGGCAAATGATACAATTTCGGTCAATAAATCGCTTGCACCTTATAATTTCAATCTTTACGTTCATCAATGGCCCACACGTTTCCGTGAACGCGCCGCTCAAAAACCGCTTTGTCAATGGATTCGCGAAGGCAAATTAAAAGCGTCGGATTTTGTAACTCATCGTTTCCCGCTTGAACAAATAAACGCCGCTCTTGAAGCCGGAAAAACAGGACAAGTAATAAAATGCCTTTTGACTTACTAATCGTAACTATCCAGTCGCGGAATTCAATTGTCCAGAAAAAAGTGTTAGGGAATAGAAACGAAGCAGACAAAAACGCAACACTCTAAAGTAAACAACCCTTATTTGTCCTATTTCCCTTAGTAGCAGACAACGCCCCAAAAAATACACCATTATCCCCTTATTCTTTCGATGGTGCAATTCAAATAAACATAAGGGCATAATGGTATAAGGTCGCATTAGTGTGAAATTTTGGCTACTAAGGGTAATTTGACAAATAAGGGTTGGAACATTAGAGCCGTCCAGAAAATTATGTTGTTCTACGCGGATTTATTGGGCTTGGGTAACAGAATTGTTGACAATAGACCTTTTCGCTACCTGTAGGTGACCACCCCTGACCCCTCCGAAGGAGGGGAATAATTCGCCTCTCTCGGAGGCGTCTTCTTTTTCCACTCCTTCGAAGGGGTTAGGGGTGGTCTCGGAGGAGTTAAAGGCGGTTTTTCGTTGTAGGTTTTTTGTTGCGTTGATGTATTTTTAGGTTAGAGAAAAGGTCTAATAAAAAAACACACGCTACTGAATAATTGCAAAAAAACTAACAAGGCAAAGATATGAATACTAGCTCAAAAACAGAAAATTCAAGTAGTAAGA
>JAITDV010000067.1 GCA_031282385.1 Planctomycetaceae bacterium
TTGTGAAAGTTGAAGTGAATCGTTTTGCGGACAAGAAATTGGGAGAGAAGATAGCGATGTCGGTTCGTTCTCTTCATTTTGGGGATGTAACGGGTTTATCATCGAAGTTGATATTTGGTATTTCGTGTTTGTTGGTAACGACATTTCCGATTACTGGAGTGATGCTTTGGATCAAGAAACTCCATGCCAGCCGAAAGCAACGCCAAAGAGCAAATACCAAAAAACCACCCAAAACAACCAACAAAAAAACACCGAACAAATCATAGAATCCGAATAATAATTGATACCGCTAACCGTTATTAGAAATCACGTAACTAAAATTTGTATTATTTCTGTAACTATTCAGTTACGGGATTCATGTAATCCAATTGTTTAGGGGTTAGGCAAAATGGGATGGGAACGAAACAAGCATGAATGTGGCAGCGTTCTTGTTTGTCATTCGTTCCCAATTTTTCAAAACTATAACCCCTAATTATTAAACAGTTAATCTAATTTGAACGTTTCTTTCCAGTTTGCTTTATCTTTAAAAATTGGTTGTTCTTTTTTATTGAACAGAAAATTTTCGATAACAAGGTAATCCATTTCTGTTCGCATAAAGCAACGATATGCGTCTTCGGGTGTACAGACAATTGGTTCTCCGCGTACATTGAAACTTGTGTTGACTATTACCGAGCAACCATGACGTTTTTGAAACGCGTGAAGTAAACGTGCGTATTCAGGATTGGTTGATTCGTTGACGCTTTGTATTCGCGAGGAATGATGGGAATTTTAGCCGGCATTTTTGTTTATTATTTTTCTTGCCAAGGTTACAGCGGCGCTGGCGTTGTCGCTGTAGCCGTCGGCGCCGATTCCTTGCGCAAATTCATCTGTAACCGGCGCACCGCCAACAATTACTTTTACGTCGTCTCTAATACCAGACTCCTTGAGTAACTCAATGACGTTTTTCATTTCGTGCATTGTAGTTGTCAATAGCGCTGACAACGCAACAATTGTTCCCTGTTTTTCTTTTGCAGCCGCGATAAATTTTTCCGGCGAAACATTAACTCCAAGATCCAAAACCTCAAACCCGCCGCCCTCAAGCATAACCGCGACAAGATTCTTGCCAATATCATGATGATCACCACGAACCGTACCAATCACAACTCGACCCGTTTTTTCCCGCCCCATATTTTTCAGAAGCGGATCAATCAATTTCATTGTATCCTGAACCGCACGAGCCGCCAACATTAAATCAGGAACAAAAAATTCTCCGTCCTCAAATCGCTTGCCAGCCTCATTCATCGCCACAACAACATGATCATCCAATATCGTCAATGGCGATACACCCTCTGCTAACAACGATTTAACATCACTCAACACAAGATCAACATCACCATCAAGTATAGCTTGTGAAATAGAAGAAAATGCCATAAAAATTTAAACTGTTTGTACTTTAAATTTAAGTATCTCGTGCAGATTTACTTACTCGATAACTTGCTAGGAAACGTTGTGTCTCCGAATTTTAAAGTACTTGGATATAATCAAAAAAATAACAATACACTAAAAAAACTGAATAGTTACTAAAAATAAACAGAGCTAGTTATTGGGCGTTTGGATCAATGATGACGTAACCATGAAGACACGTTCTTGAATTGTCAACGAGTCCGGGTCTTCTATTTCAAAAGAAATACTACAAAATTCAATCCCTTTTGAGTATGAAATCTGATAGTTACTCCCTAAAATTACCGACGGAATTGTTATGTTGTGTATCATCCATTGAGTGTTGTAAAGTTTAGTTTTTATTCCGCCGGCAATTATATTTGTTATCTCTCCAACTCCGTCAATTACTTGAGCGTTTACAGATTTATACGATTCCATTGATAAGCCCGACACCGCCGCAACCGCAACACGTTCCGGCATTGCAATCGATATAAATCCCGTACACTTACCGCTTAAACCAATCAATCCTGTAACATGAGTTGCGGGAAATTGAATCGGTATTTGCGATATTCCCACAACCCGCATCTTGAGATTGCACATTTGTAAACATTTTTCGACTGACGTTATTGTCGAATTTACAATCAAAGAATTTATAACAAATCCCTTGATGTCAGAAAATGTATCTGTTGACATAATTTTTAATTTTTCAAACTTGAAATTTCTGTTACTGTTTAAAATAACATTCTTTTTTACTACGCTCTAAAATTCTCCAAAACCTCTTTTGACCTTTTAAACAGTTCACACTTTAATTTTCCTTACTACCGCCCGCTTTCCGATAGGTGAAAGCGGCGGTAAACGAAATTTAAACTGAACTTTTAAAAATGGCGTTTAACACTATAAATTTGAGTGTGAAATGTTTATCAAATTATTGTTTTTTTTGATGCATTATTGTAACAATAATTATGTTAGTCAAAAATGAAAATCGTATATATTAAGTCGTGTGTTTCTTATCGTCAACTATTCTGTTACCCAAGACCAATAAATTCACGCGGGACAACATCGTTTTCCGAACAGTTCTGATATTCAAACCCTTATTTGTCGGATTACACTTATCGAATTACCCTTCTTAGTAGTCAAAGATTCCCTCCCAATGCGCCCTTATACCCTCATGTTTTGTTTGACATTGTCTTAAATTCATCATTGAAAGAATAAGGGGATAAGGGCGTGTTGAGGTGATCCTGCTTGCTACTAATGGGAGTTGGATAAATAGACCTTTTCTCTAACCTAAAAATACACCAACGCAACAAAAAAACTACAACAAAAAACCGCTTTTAACTCCTCCGAGACCACCCTAACCCCTCCGAAGGAGGGGAATAATTCCCCTTCCTTCGGAGGGGTCAGGGATAGTCTCCTACAGGTTAGCGAAAAGGTCTAATAAGGGTTGTTTATTTTGGAGTGCTGCTTTTTTGTCTGATTCGTTCCTATTTCCCTGATTTTTGTCATATTATTGCATCAAATATTATTTTTCCAAACTTATATGCCGTCAAAACAAGAGTTTCATAATTTCCGTTTCAATAATTTCTGCATTTTTTGGATTCAAAATATATGATGCCGAAATTGAGTAAGATTTAATCATCTGCTCTTTTAATGTTAAGAATTTTGCAAAAGTCCAGTTTAAAGCGTACAGTTTATAAAATTCCCGGCTCTTTAACTTCGATTCCTTTGAGAGCCATTTTCAACGCTTCTATATTTGGCGCTACTTCAAACGCAGTCGCTCTATCAATTTTTTTTGCATTCACTAATCCCTTCAAACTCATTGTGAAATCCATCATACCTTCTGATTCGCCAATTCTTATTGCGTCGGATAGTTTTGCGTCTTTTTCTTCAAGAATCAATTTTCTTACAGTTGCGTTGAAAAACATTACTTCAACAGTCGGCACACGAGAAACTCCCTCCATGCAAGACGGTAAAAGTTTTTGAGCAACAATACCTTTCATATTAAACGCAAGCGCGCTGCGTATTGCTTTGTGCATTGATGATGGAAACAAGTCCAGAATACGTCCGATTGTACTTGGTGCCGAGCTTGCGTGAATAGTTCCGAACACGAGGTGTCCTGTTTCCGCCGCGTGAATTGCCGTCTCAAACGTTTCACGATCACGCATCTCTCCAACAAGCATAACATCAGGGTCTTCCCGCACTGCATGTTTCATACCAATACCAAAATCAACTACATCTTGGCCGATTTCACGTTGATTTATCAGGCATTTATCTTCGGTAAAAAGAAATTCAATCGGGTCTTCAAGAGTCAAAATATGTTTACGATAATGCCGATTGACCCAGTTTAACATTGACGCAATCGTTGTACTCTTACCCGAACCTGTAACACCCGCAAGCAGAATCATACCTTGCGAAAATTTACAAAGATCATAAAGAGACGGCGGAAGATGCAACTTTTCAAGGTCTGGAATAAAATTATTTATACGCCGTGCAACCATTCCAAGATGTCCCATTTGTTGTAGTACGTTGACGCGAAACCGCCAGCTCACTCCATCAACATCACACGAATGCGAAAAGTCCGCTCCGCCCGTGTCATTCAATATCTTACGATTTCGCTCATCCATGATCGGCAAAATCAGACGTGTCATTTCTTCATCGTCAATTGGACTGCGTTTAAGATTTTGCAGTTCACCCTTGACACGAATAATCGGCGGTCGGTCAACCTTGAGATGCAAATCACTACCACTCAATTTGACCAACGCACTAAAAAGTTTATCGATCTCATATTCCTTCTTTTTCTTAACAAATCGTTCTGCAAGTGAATTTATGTCGTCAGCCATTGTAGTATTTTTTGGTTAAATTTTTTCAATTCTTTGCTACGTTGCAACCCAAACAATATCGGGTAACAACCCCCTCACAATCCTTCCAAACTATGGACAATTCGAACCGCTCTAACTTGAATTTTGAGCAAATTGCATTAGTGACCTATTAAATTGTTCGCACTTTAACTTTCCTTTACCTTCGTTTGCTTATCTATCGGAAAGCAGGCTTTAAATATGCTCATCTAAATTTACCTACAAGTAAACCAACACAGGTCAACAAAAATTAACTTGTCAATATAACTTGTCAACGGTCTAAAAGAGCCGTGATTGTACCGGTTATTGCTTATGCGTCAAGTTAGGGGTTAGATAGCAAGTATCCATTTGACAGTATAGTTTTGTTATGTTATGTTATGTTATGTTATGTTATAGTCCTCCGGTTGTAATTATCAGGAACACAGTAATCGTTTAACCGATTTGTAACAATATACTGCATCCTGCCGATTCTAAAATTTATTTGTCAAATATTGTAATAGGAAAATTAAAAAAAAGTGAAAATACTTGTACTTGACGAATGGCTTTCGTCTGTTTGTAATTCGGGTAAATCAATACGTACATTTGAGCTTCTTGCGCCGCTTGCGAGTCGGCATTCGATAACTTACCTCGTCAACCAACGCGGTGAAGCACAAAAAGAACATTTACAAAAAATGCGCGACGCCGGATTTGATGTGATTTGCGTTCCGCGTCCGTTGATTTATGATTCGATTCCGGCAATTCTATTTGGGACAATTCCGGCTTTGTTTGATCCGCTTCCAATTTCAGTAAGACGGCATACATCAGGTGAATTTGCCGAAACAATTAAACGTCTTCTTGCAAATGATAAATTTGATCTTGTCCATATTGAATGGTCTCATTACGCGGTTTATGCACAATATATTTCCAATATTCCCACGTTTGCGTGTACACATAATGTTGAATATTTGTTGTGGAAGCGGTATTTTGGTACTGCCTGCAATCCGCTAAAAAAGTTGCTCGGATTACACGAATGGATAAAGATTTATCGATTTGAAAAAAAATTTTATCCGAAATTAGACTACATCGCTACAGTTTCAAAAGAAGACGCACAAATCGTACAAAATAAATTCGGCGTAAATCACGTTTGTGTTATTCCTAACGGTGTTGCGATTTCTTATTATGATGCGGTTGAAAATACACCGGTATCGGGCAAAATTGTTTATTGCGGTTCAATGGATGCATTTTGTAATCAGGATGCGGTTGTGTATTTTTTGCGGGAGATTTATCCATTGATACTTGCGCGGAATCCGGCAGTTACGTTTCAAGTAATAGGTCGTAATCCGCCGGAATGGTTGTTAAAATTCAGCTCGGATAAAGTTTCTTTTACAGGTTCTATCGATGATATTAGAATTCCGCTCAAAGAAGCAACACTAGAAGTTGTACCGATTCGTATTGCCGGCGGGTCAAGATTAAAAATTCTTGAAGCGTTTGCGGCAAAAGTTCCAGTATTATCAACTACGATCGGCGCAGAAGGATTAGAAATTAAACCCAACGAGAATATAGAAATTGCAGACACTCCTGAGAAATTCGCAACAAAATGTATTGAATTGCTGGAGGATCAGGTATTGCGTGATAAGTTAATTGTCAACGGTCGGAAAGTGGTTGAAGAACAATACGACTGGAGCCGAATTTCACCTCTTGTTGAATTAGCATGGAATCAAACAATAGACCTTTTCGCTAACCTGTAGGAGACCACCCCTGCCCTCTCCGAAGGAGGGGAATAAGAAGACGCCTCCGAGTGAGGCGAATAATTCCCTTCCTTCGGAGGGGTTAGGGGTGGTCTCGGAGGAGTTAAAAGCGGTTTTTTGTTGTAGTTTTTTTGTTGCGTTGATGTATTTTTAGGTTAGAGAAAAGGTCTAATCACGTTACATAAAAACTAAATCACATTCCGTATTGATTGAATTTGAAAAGAAAAATGTAATTGTTCGGTTGCGGGTTGACGGCAATTGATCGGGGTTAGTGAGGTTGTTATTTTGTATTATTTCATTCAATTGTGTTTTTCATATTTTGGAAATACCATAGAGACGCGATATTTTGTGTCTTTATTAATTCATAATTTCTACTACCCCAAAAAAACGCACGACTGAATAGTTACGGAAAAATTTTAGAAATTGTTATTGAAATTATGAATGAATTACAATTGAAATGTGAGGAGTTGAAGAATTATCTTCGTGGTCTTGGCAGTGTGGTTGTTGCTTTTTCGGGCGGGGTGGATTCGACATTTCTTTTACGTTTATCTTATGATAGTTTGGGTTCGCGTGTTTTAGCGGTAACGGCGCGTTCTTGCAGTTTTCCGCAACGCGAACTTGACTTAGCAAAAGAATTTACAAGTCAATATAAAATAGAACATATTATCGTAGATTCGGAGGAACTTGACATAAAAGGTTTTTCCAAGAATCCGGTCAATCGTTGTTATCTTTGCAAAAGTGGTTTGTTTACAAAAATTCGTGAAGTAGCTCTTTCTCGCGGAATAGAACATATTGCGGAAGGTTCAAATGCAGACGATGAAGGCGATTATCGTCCGGGACTTCAAGCGGTAACGGAGTTTGGAGTTTTGAGTCCGTTACGGCGGGCAAGATTGACGAAAAGCGATATACGGAAACTTTCCGCAGAGCTGGGTTTGCCAACATGGAATAAACAAAGTTTCGCGTGTCTATCGTCGCGGTTTCCATACGGTGAAGAAATTTCGCGTGAACGGTTAATGATGATCGACAAGGCAGAACAATTTTTGTTAGATAAAGGTTTTGTACAAGTCAGAGTCAGGTTTCATGGTAATCTTGCTCGAATTGAAACGGACGATGAAGGTTTTAGATTGTTATTATCAGAAAAAAAATTGCGTGAAGACATCCACAAAAAATTCAAAGAAATCGGCTTCGTTTATGTATCAATTGATTTACTTGGTTATCGTACCGGCAGCATGAATGAGTTGTTGCCGATAGTAAATTTATCGTAGGGGAATTTAAACTATTCACACTTTAATTTACTTTACTGCTGCCTGCTTACCTAAATGGAAATCAAGGCTTTTACGTTCTTTGGTTGTGCAATTTTTATGGTATGAAAAGTATAAAAACCTTCCTTGTTTTTTTTCAAATTAATTACTAAACATGTTTACGTCAATTTTTGCGTTTGTGTCGAGTTTTTCGATTTTTGTTTATCCGATTCTTTTTTTGTTTGGTGCGGTAATTGGTGCGGCGGTAAATTGGTATGTTGACAAGTATGGTTGGGTTAAGCGGTTTCGGTCGCCTTGGCGAAAGTCGGATAAACTTAAAAGGGTTTGGTTTGATTTTATTCCGATTTTGGGCTGGTTTAATTTACGGCGTTTTGGCGAAAATCTACAAAAATTATCTGATTCGGAAATTGTTGCCGGAATTGACAGCAAGTGGTTTTGGATTCGTCCGTTGTTTGTGGAGTTATTTGTTGCGTTTGGTTTGGTCTTGCTTTATTGGTGGGAGGTTTGTAGGAATGGATTATTGTGTGAGGCAGAATTTACCGAATCACTTGAAACTGCAATTTTGCGTTTTGTTGCTCATGTTTTTTTATTGACATTACTTCTTGCGGCTTCGTTGACTGATCTTGACGATTTTATCATTCCTGCAAATCTTACAATTATCGGAACAATTGTAGGTTTAATTTTTGTAACAATATTTCCTCAAGCTCTGCTTCCGGCAACAGAATTATATTTTTACCAAAACAATAAAAGTCAAATTGCCAACGAGAAATTGACGCCTTATCCTGTTCCGCTGCATTTTTGTAGTCCGGATCGAGTTGATGTTTTGCGGGATTATGGAGTTGGAGTTGGGCGGTTGGGCAAATCGGAAATATCGGATTCAAATTTACGTAACAAAAAATCATGTTGGGAACTTGGCGTTCAATTTTTTGTATTTACGTTTTTCTGGTTATTCTGGTGTTTTGCAATGTTGGATCGAATTTGGTATTTTCAATTATCTTTTCGTTGGGCGTTGTTGTTATTTTTCCGCAATTTATTACGTGTGCCGTCAACAAAATACTGGTTAATTTTATCGTTTTTTGTATTAGCGATACTTTTTTTTATGGTTTTTTTTACGAGTTTTCCTGATTCAGTCAATCATCATTATTTAATGAGTGGTTTTATTGGGCTTGTTGCGGGGATGTGGTTGATATGGTCTGTCCGTTTGGTGGCGGGTTTTGTGCTTGGGGTTGAGGCGATGGGTTTTGGTGATGTTGTTCTTATGGGGATGATTGGTGTTTTTGTTGGGTGGCAATCGTGTGTTGTAATATTTTTTCTTGCGCCGTTTGCGGGAATTATTCCGAGTTTAGTTGGGCTGTTATTGGGGCGGGGACGAATGATTCCATATGGACCTTTCATTAGTATTGCGGCGTTATTATTAATTATTTTCTGGAGTCCAATTTGGCTAACAATAGAACCAATACTATTTCAATCAAGCCTACAAGTCGCAATCGCCACACAAATCTTAATTCTGTTATTAGGTGTAATGTTAATCTGTTGGAAAAAAATAAAAGAAAAATTGTAACTATTCTGTCGGGTGCGTTTTTAAACTATTCACACTTTAAATTTCATTTACCACCGCTTGCTTATACATTAGACCTTTTCTCTAACCTAAAAATACATCAACGCAACAAAAAAACTACAACGAAAAACCGCCTTTAACTCCTCCGAGACCACCCCTAACCCCTCCGAAGGAGGGGAATAAGAAGA
>JAITDV010000073.1 GCA_031282385.1 Planctomycetaceae bacterium
ATTCTTATTCCCCTCCTTCGGAGGGGTTAGGGGTGGTCTCGGAGGAGTTAAAGGCGGTTTTTCGTTGTAGATTTTTTGTTGCGTTGATGTATTTTTAGGTTAGAAAAAAGGTCTATTAATATTACCCGAAATCATAATTCAATAATCTCAATCACTTGTTCCAAAAAATAGTTGCCCCCTTGCTATGATCTGAAAAACCATTAGAATAGTCGCCCTTGTTTTGATTTATGGGAGCGTTGACAAATTTCATTTACGAATTTGTCAATAGACCTTTTCGCTAACCTGTAGGAGACCACCCCTGCTCCCTCCGAAGGAGGGGAATAATTTCCCTCACTCGGAGGCGTATTCTTATTCCCCTCCTTCGGAGGGGTTAGGGATGGTTTCGGAGGAGTTAAAGGCGGTTTTTTGTTGTGTTGATGTATTTTTAGGTTAGAGAAAAGGTCTAATATTTATCGGAGGGTATGCGAATTGGTGAGCGGTCTGATTCGAAATCAGATGCCGGGCAACCGGTTGAGGGTTCGAGTCCCTTGCCCTCCGCTTGTTGCAGTATTGAATTACTGAATTTTCGTAATATTTCAGCGGAATTGCAAATTTTCCCCGCCTAAATGGACAAAGGAAAAACTGATATTTATCCCCTGCATAACATGAGTTATTACTTGCTCGCTCTCACAAACGGACAAGAAAAAATTCGTCAAAGCAGCATCAAATTTAGTATCAGAAAAGAAGGCTAATGAAATGATCAATTCAACATTAGGAATTTTATATAACGAAGATAAAGCTGAATATACTTGAAAAACATTTCAGAAAAGTACTTAGCTCAATTTTTTCGGCAATTATAATTCTTACATAGATTTGATTGCGTTGGAGCCGCTTTTGTATCAGGCGATAGATTGCGAATCGCTGTAAGAATTTGAACAAAACCTTGCACACAATTAAAAAAATTAGAGAGAACTCTAATAAATATTAGACCTTTTCGCTAACCTGTAGGAGACCACCCCTGACCCCTCCGAAGGAGGGGAATAAGAAGACGCCTCCGAAGGAGGCGAATAATTCCCCTCCTTCGAAGGGGTTAGGGGTGGTCTCTGAGGAGTTAAAGTCGGTTTTTCGTTGTAGTTTTTTTGTTGCGTTGATGTATTTTTAGGTTAGAGAAAAGGTCTATTAAATCCACTGAAATATTACGAATTTTCCTTGTAAGTTTTTATTGATGATTCTTTTAACATTTTGCACTTGATAAAATCAACATTTTGCGAAGTTTTGCATAGTTGAGATTAAGGTGTGTTTGCTGAGAATCGTACCTATTGCGTTATGTTTTTTTGACCAATAATAAATTTGTGGAAACAGTACCAAAATATTGTTTACTTTCTGGTAACGAAGCGATAGCCCGCGGGGCTTATGAGGCGGGAATTACATTTGCCAGCGGCTATCCTGGTACACCGTCAACAGAGATTCTTGAAACGGTAGCGTCAGAATATTCCGACAATATCTACGCAGAATGGTCGCCCAATGAAAAAGTCGCATTTGAAGCGGCAGCAGGCGCATCTTTAGCAGGCGGCAGATCAATAACGACAATGAAACATGTCGGATTGAATGTTGCAGCGGATCCGTTGATGACGTTGAGTTATATTGGCGTGGTTGGCGGTTTTATTGCGGTTGTTGCGGATGATCCTGGTATGCACTCATCGCAAAATGAACAAGATACGCGCCGCTACGCACAATTTGCCAAAATCCCTGTTTTTGAACCTTCCGATTCTACAGAAGCCAAAGAATACGTCAAACTTGCAATAAAAGTTTCAGAAGAATGCAACACCCCTGTAATACTGCGAACAACAACAAGAATCTCACATTCGCGAAGTCTAGTCAAATTCGCATACCGCCGCGAATCAGGACGAACAATAAATTTTGAAAAAAATCCGCCGCGTTTTGTCCCGATTCCAATTTGGGGGCGTCAAATGCGAGTTCAACTTGAATCGCGTCTTGGTCAAATACGAAAAATGTTAGCCGAACTAGATGTAAACAAGATTGAGTTACGCGATGTTGAGCTTGGAATTATTACGTCTGGAATTTCATATCAATATGTTCGTGAAGTTTTTCCCAACGCGTCAACATTAAAATTCGGAGTATCATTTCCGTTTTCAGATGATTTGTTATTTGAATTTGCGTCGCGAGTTAAGCGTATTGTTGTGATTGAGGAGCTTGAGGATTTCTTGGAGGAGCATATTAAAGCTCTTGGCATTTCTTGTGTTGGCAAGAGTGTGATACCGAATATAGGCGAGTTTTCGCCGGATTTACTTTTTGATTTAAGAGACGCCATCGAGGGTAAGAGTACCAAAAAAACAAACGGCATCAAATCATCTTTTTCGGCAATACCTCCATTGCCGGAGTTACCTGGTCGTCCGCCTGTACTTTGTCCGGGTTGTCCGCATCGTGGGATATTTTATGCGCTTGGTCGTTTTGATGTTGTTGTAACGGGTGATATTGGTTGTTATAGTCTTGGAGTTTTTCCGCCGTTATCGCGTCTTGATACAATTTTATGTATGGGCGGCGGTATTTCTTTGGCGCATGGTATGTCAAAAAGCGGTAACAAACGTAAAGTTGTCGGTATGGTTGGCGACTCAACTTTTTTTCATTCAGGAATAACCGGACTCCTTGACGTAGCTTACAACAAAGGTAACGCAACAATTATTGTGCTTGACAATAGAATTACAGCAATGACCGGACATCAAGAAAATCCGGGTAGCGGGAAAACATTGATGGGAGAGAACACGGCGGTAATCTCAATAGAAGAATTAGGACGCGCGTGCGGCATCGGCAATATAAGAACAGTTAATCCAAGAGAAGTTGCAGAAGTCGTAGCCACAATCGATGAAGCAATTAAATCTGATGAGTCATGGCTTATTGTCTCAAAAGCGCCTTGCCCGCTACATTTACGAAAATCAATAGGCGAACCGCTTCAAGTTGCAGAATCTGTTTGCCGAAAATGCGGAATTTGTCTTAAACTCGGTTGCCCAGGATTAGAAAGGCAAGACGGTAATATTCGTATCAACAAATTACTTTGCGCCGGTTGCAAAATGTGCCAAAACATCTGTCCCGCCAAAGCAATCAGTTAATACGAACAGTATAAAATTTGGATTAAGAGTTAGATAACGACGCTTTTCTAGCGGCTTCTAGTTTGTTGCAATGTAACACCTATTTAATTGTCCCTGAAAAAGTCATTTGGTGCTATAAATTCTGGGCTTATCTGGTTGCAATTTAGAGTTATAATTTGCAATATAGTTATTGTTTTAGCTGTGATTTTCCTTAAAACCTTGCAAATATTAGACCTATTCTCTAACCTAAAAACACACCAACGCAACAAAAAATCTACAACGAAAAACCGCCTTTAACTCCTCCGAGACCACCCCTAACCCCTCCGAAGGAGGGGAATAAGAAGATGCCTCCGAAGGAGGCGAATAAGAAGA
>JAITDV010000115.1 GCA_031282385.1 Planctomycetaceae bacterium
GATTGTTTCAATTATATGTTTGGGCTTGCAGTTTTGTCAGTGTGCATAAATCAACTACGCATTACAAAGAAATCGGCAAAAGTCAAAACCAAGATACGAGGGTGTGTATTGAACGAAGTTAGTTTTTGCTGTACCGTTTTGAGGTGGCATTGGTGTACCAAGAAAAATTGTGTCTGGTTCTGGTCCGTTGGACGATGAATTAGGGGAGCAGTACAAAGGATTGTGGAGGATTAAGATATGGACATCTGACAACTTAGGAGTTGTTCCTCCCCAAGACAGTGACTTTCTTATTAAGCTAAATCCAGATACAACTATAGCTGGTTTAGATTTGAAACTTAAGCATAGTATTAATGAAGTTAGTTTTTCGTATTTTGATTTGAGTAAGTTTACCGTTGAAGATCTTAATATTAGATATGGTTTACAACTACAGAAAAAGCTCTCGGTGGAATATTCATGGTGGGATAGCACGGGTAGGTATATTGTGATTGTTTTAGGAATAGTAATGATAATCGTTGCCTTGTTTTTAAAAGTTAAAAATCGAATTGGAAATAAAAATAAAGGATGAAAAATGTAATACTACCGACTAATTGGAGATTCCTTTTGCTATGTGCAGTTGTGAGCCTATGTTTTGTCTTTGTGATAGGATATAGGTTGGTGGTGCGATCTGCGTTGCAAACTGGTTATTATCATAAAGATATGGGTGAGGTATTTTATGATCGTCATAATCCCGAAACAATATATTGGGATTTTATAGTAAAAAAACCATTGAATGAAAAATCCGTATCATTAAAGAATTCAATTAAGACATGTTCGTGTGTTGTACTGAAACTTGAAAAAGAAACACTACTACCTGGTGAGTCGGCCAATATTCGATTAGGAATTCATCCTGATATGTCTAGTAGTCTAAGGCATGAAGAAGTTATCTTTAAGACGGGTACCGAAGAAATTCCGATAATTCAGTTATCTTTATCTGCCCTAACTACCCCGAACATATCCATTGATGTTTCCCAATGTACTCCGCTGAAACTGGCAGATGGTGCAAAGGTCTGTTTGAACATTAGTGGAACCACTTACCTTTCGAGTAATGAAGATGCCAATTCATTTTCATTTGAAACCGATGGAATTGGGATTTTATTGAAGGATCAGAATAGAATAATTCAGAAGCATTCCGCTAACCTTATGAAACTCGTTATTCAGGCAAATATAGAAATAAATTGTGATATCTCAAGCCTTAAAGGTTATCCTAGAATTCCTGTATCTGTAACCTTTGGAAATAAGGATCGAAGACAGACTCACAAGTTTTATTGGATTCCGGTCTATCCGTTCTTATTATCACATTACCAAATTTTTCTTAATGCGAATTTTGACGAACAAAGATTTATTGAAATCATATTTGATGAGATTACAACCATCACAAAATTATGTTCTAAAAATTCAAGTGTTAATTTAAATTTGACTTCTTTAGCTCAAGAAAAAAATCATCGTATTAGCGTTGCTTTGGTACCGGATATGATCGAAAAGGAAGAGGAAAATACAATGCTTGATGAAATAGAAATATACGTCAATAACGAAGACATACCTATTGTAACTATCCCTGTTTTTATACTTAAATGACAATTGTTGCCAATGTTAGGATTAGTTTTACTTATATATTTTCGTGAGATTATTGTGTTTGATCCACATTATTGGCTACAGAAATCTCCAAGAAAAATAATGAATGAGTGGCTAGTGCTTTGGCATATTTTAATTTTGGGATGCTCGCTGAACCCGCTGGGCGATAATCGCGTCAAATTGATTATATAATCCCATTTTTTAAGCGAGATGAAGCACGAGTTCTTGCAGTTGGTGTAATTCTGCCTCATGTGTTTTTTGATGACGAAATGTTCCTATCGAGTGATTAGTAATTTTATTTTAATGTCATTTGACCAGAATAACATTGTTCTGGGGTATTGATAAAATATCAGTGTCGAATGTTAAAGAAATTTTTTTGTTCATCATTTTTCAAATATGCGTTGTGTTTGTTCATTATATCTTGTATTGGGCTAAAAATCAACGATATGGTAAGTCCTGCATATCAGGAATTTGCTCATCTTTCTTCGGGTGTTTTTATATGGAGCAAACAAAATTTTGAGATATTTGATGTCAATCCTCCGTTACCTAAAATGGTAGCATCCCTTCCCATAGTAATTCTCAAATGTAATGTTCCGCAATTGCCTCCTAAAAGACATCACCAACGCGTTGAACAAGATGTTGCATGGTTATTCATAACGAATAATTTGGATCTACATATAAAGTATCTTAAAATTAGTAGATTGTTTTGTTTTTTTTCTATTGCGGCTTTGATTCTATTCTTTACATTTTTTTGTCTTGACATGGTATTTTCTGCAAAAATTTTTTTCTGTGTATTATTTTTTACATCACCTTATATTATTGCTCATGGGACGCTCGTATCACCAGATGTATTCTCGGCAGTGTTTGCAATTGTGTCTGTTTATTTTTTTGAACGATGGCTGAAATGTCCTGAAATATTAGACGGGACTATTGCAGGAATAGTTTTGGGGCTTGCAGCGTTGACCAAGTTTACATTATTGATTTTTTATCCGTTATTTATTGCAATGTGGATACTTTATCGTTTGCCTGAAATCAAAACGATCACGAAAAAAGATTGGTTTCAGCAATTAAAACAAATAATAGTATTGTTCGTGGTTAGTGTTGTTGTCATCAATATGGGGTATTATTTTAATGGGAGCGGAAAACTACTTGGAACATTCCGTTTTCAGACAACACTTTTGACCGGTTGTAAAACACCTGATGATGTTCCTAGAGGTGGTGGCAATCGTTTTGTCAAAACGCCGCTCGCTTATTTTCCGATGCCGTTACCGTCCAACTTCATTCAAGGAATTGATACACAACGACTTGATTTTGAACGTGGTTTGGAGTCGTATCTTCGTGGTGAGTGGTCAGAACATGGCTGGTGGTATTATTATCTTTATGCTCTGCTTATCAAAACACCGTTGGGAGTAATCGGATTATTTTTATTGGCGATTTTTTGTACATTTTTACAAAAAGGTTACACCATTGCTTGGCGTGATGAAATGATAATTTTGTTGCCGGGTATTATCTTGTTTGTGTTTGTTAGTAGTCAAACAGGTTTTTCGGTTCATTCAAGATATATTATCCCAGCATTGCCGTTTTTCTTTGTTTGGACAAGTAAGGTTGGCAGGGCTTTCTCATTGAAACGCCCAATTGTTGCAACGATTGCGTCAATTTTGCTTGTATGGTCAGTGTTTAGTAGTTTATCAATTTATCCACATAGTTTATCTTATTTCAACGAGCTTGCTGCTATTCTGCCGATGCCAGAGGACAAAAATTATCCGCAACCACCACCGGAAATTTCTAAAATGACATGGCAAAAGAAAACGTTCCTGCAAAAAACAAAACATATCTTAACATCCGGTTCACGCAACGGAGCAAGACATTTACTTGACAGTAACATTGACTGGGGACAAGACCTTTTCAATCTTGAATACTGGTACAAGTCACACCCTGAAGCGTCTAATATGAAAATTGCTTATTGGGGAAGTTACCCGCTTGGCTTGACAGAATTACCCTCAAAAGAAAAAAACATTAACTATAACGATCTGCAACCCGGCTGGTATGCGTTGAGTGTCAATTATATTTACGGAGTTGAGCAATACCGATTTTTTTTTAATTTTGAACCTGTTGCAATGGCAGGCTATTCGATTTATATCTACCATATCACGCAGAATGACATCAACAAGTTACATCAAAAAACAAAATGATAAAAATGATACAATTTACTTAATGGTAGATATTGTGACTCTTTTGTGTACTTTGTAGCAAAATGACACAACCATTATATGATGATTATAGTCGCAATTAAGATTGTGGATGGTCTAATACACAGAATCACATTTACTTCCCATTGATGATAAGTGCATCTATTGTACAATTCTATTTGAATCGTCGTCTATGTACGTACCAACATTTTTACTTGGTGAGATGGTAGCTCACCGTGGGTGGTACGTAAGTTGAATTTCAATTGAAAAGGAGAAAATATGAAAACTTTGGTTACAACATTATTTTTGTTGTTGGTGTTTGGGATCAACGCAACTTTGTTTGCCGTGGTTATCCAAAACCGGCTCTGTTTGCCACATCCGGCAGGTAGCCCTGCTGGTGGGACACAGTGTACCAGTCTCTATTGTTACGAAGAAACGGGAGTCGCTTTTAAGCGTACGGGTACACCGTACTCCAAGTGTAGCAACGTTGAAGCAAGTGGAAGTTGCAATCAGGGGACGGGTAGTCCAATTTGTTCGTACTTATACAGGTACAATTCGTTAGATGAATGCTTGACAAATCCTTCTAGTGGTAGTACCTCAAGGACATTTACGTCTGACTATTTGACTTGCCAATAATTAATTGCTTCGAGTATCTCGTTTCGTAATGAATATTGAGCATACTGTTTGTAAAAGTAGTTGTTTTCAAGGTACGGAAAGGTCGCTTAGGTTACTCGTATTTTCGTGTGTCTTGGTTGCTACGTTTCGTATTTTGTTTGAGGTTGGTTTGTGTTCAGGCATTCAATTGCGGCTTTTAGTTAACACTGGAGAGTGTTGTGGCGATTCGTAAGTTGTGGCATTAGTGCATTTAGGGATTGCCAAATTATAGATAGGTGTTGTTTTGTTTGTAAGTCGTAGTTTTGAAAGATGGGACGTGTGCCAGCCCCAGTGATCTGATGGAGTTCGATTTGGGAAATGAATTGATACTTGCAGTTAGTAATTATATGGAGTCGATCAATCGGCAAGAAAAAGTTCTGCAAATGACATAAGAGGTTCAGTTGTTCCACTAACCGAATTTTCAAGAGTTTTTCCGTAACCGTTCACGTAACATAATGAATCGTTACCGGATTGATCCGAAAAACGGAATAGCCCGATAGGGTAGGACTTTAAGCTGTTACAGATTAAAATCCTGCCTTTCAGGTAGCGTTTTGGGTGGGGCATAACCGCAGGTCAAAGACCTGCAGTTATCGAAATCAAAGCCCTATCGGGCTGTTCCGCTTTTCCATTATTGTACACCACCTAATCCGGTAGATTCAGAAAAATTGAGGAGTTAAGAATGAAGAAAATTGTTGTTCTTTTTGTTTGCGTGCTTGTGTTGTTTGTTGCACGATCGTTTTTTTACTTAACTGCATTGTCTGTTTGGGCAGACGATTCTGGCACTTTAAAGACATTGAAAGAACTAGACGATGGTTGTCAGATTTGGGGGCGTAATATCCAATTTAAATGTGATTATACGTACACTGAGGGAGTAGTGTCAACTAGGGAGGAAGCTGAATTTATGTCTATTTCAAAATGTAAAAAAATAACACTAAAAGTACGTGGACAGATAGTTAAATCAAAACGTAAAACTTTTGTTAGCCACTTTGTCGATCTAGATTCCTATACCCCTCTACAGACTCAAGATTATATTGCTGTTATCAGTGAAACTTTAGAAGCTCAATATGTAGCTAGTAATGAAAATAAAACACTTGATACTTTGTATGTAATGGAATGTAGCATTGAGAACATGTCGTTGAATTATCCAAATGTTCCACAGAGTCCAATGAATACACCACTAAATTATTCTCATTCGCCTATTCTGAAGGTTCTTGAAGATTTAAAAAAAATGGTTTCTTTGAAACCCACGGTTTTGAAAGTTAACGATGATGGTGTTATTCAGTTATCTTATGGTTATAAAGGACAATCGGAAAGAGAAACTGACTGTTGTATAAAATATTCAGTATTAGGTAAATATCCATTACTGATCGAAAGAAAAATTAATACGGGAAAAGATTATTGTCGTGTTTGCATGGCTAAGAATTTCACTACAACTAATGACGGTATGGTAATACCTGCAACCATAGTATCCTATTATGGTCCGATGAAAGATTGGCAGGGCAAGGAATATGAAGGTGAATGGCTGGTCAGTGAATGGAAGACGGAAAATGTTGTAGGTCAGAGAATATCAGATCGAGATTTTTTTATACCTCTCAACAAGGATACATACATAGGAGGTTTGTCACTTGACCTATCGAAAAAGATGAAACAAAATATGCCAGAGTATTTTAATATTGATGATTATTCTATAAGAGACTTGTATGATGGCTTAGTGTTGCCAGAAAATGAAAATAAATCTAACTCAACAAATCTTATTTTAGTGATATTGGGATCAATACTTATTGTGTTATCTCTGTTTTTTAAGTTATACTATCGGTTTGGGTTCAAGAAAAACAAGTGAGACCAAGAACTGTTTATTACATCCTATGATCTTGTTTTTTGTTTAGTTTCGTGAATTTTCAAACAGATTTAATATAGATTGCTTTTCCTTTTAGTACACTATGAAAAAGCCTAGAAATTTAGTTCGTATTCTAAAAAATTTATTAATACTTCTTTCAGTTGTGACTACAATTTTTCTTAGTGATGTTACTTGTAGGTGATTTTACAACTGCGATTGACACATATAACTACGATGCAGGCAAAATCTACTACATCCCAAAAGTTGAAAATAAACTATCGCATACTTTTCATGTCGTTAATCCTTTTAGAACAAATATGAAATTATCTCTCTCTGGCAAAACTTGCAGTTGTGTACTTACGAATATTGTTGAATATGAGATTCCACCTCACCATTCCATTGATATTATAGTATCATTCAATTTCGATGAGTTGATGCAAGATCGTGAAGAGATTGTTACTTTTGCCACCAATCAGAAAGATTTACCTTATATCAAATTAATTGTAAAGGCGGAAACTATTCCAACTATGAGTTTAAATGATTTACACTACTATCTGCCCAGCTTGTCAAAGAATGAGGAATCGGATTTTTTGTTGGATGCTGTTTTTTACGTTGACTCTGCTAAAACCGCTGAACGTGTTAAATTTAGTGTTGAAGGTTCGGGATTTGAACTTATAAATGACAAACCTTTGATAAAAAAAGTTGGTGATAAATTTAAGGTAACTGTAAAAAGTAGATTATTGGTAAAAAATTCAAATTTAGTCTCGTTCACGTCTTCACGTATGCCTGGTAAGCTTGTTTTACAAAAGATGATACTCGGATAGAAAAAGGTATTTTTTAGATACCGATATTCCCATTTGATATCGATCCTGAATCTATTTTTCTGCTGGTTGGTAATAAAGGAAAAAGTACCGTTGACTTACAATTCAAAGGGAAAGCCACAATTTTATCCATAATACCCAGTGCTCCCTTACTTGATGTAAGAGTAGAAAAATTAGAAAACGAATGTAAATATAAAATTTACATTACAATTCCAGACGAAGTGAAAATGGATTCATCAGATAATTTTTTTATATCGATCAAAACCAGTTTGCCAGAATATCAAGAAATCAAAATACCTGTCCAAATTTTAGGTACTCAATGAAAGAAATCTTTTATGCCAGAATCAACTTACATCTTGGTGAAAATTAAAGTGTAGGCAGCATAACAATGTAATAAACAACATAACAAACACTGCCAAATTTAACTTGCAAAAAACACTTTTGCGCAAAACACAATTAAATCCGTAACAATTAAACGCGAATTATTCCAAGCGTTGTATCATGAAGCGGGAGTTCTGTTGCAATTATGATGGTTTCGTAATATACACATCACGTCGTTTGAGTTTACGTGAATTTGCCATTTCATTAGACCTTTTCTCTAACCTAAAAATACATCAACGCAACAAAAAACCTACAACAAAAAACCTACAACGAAAAACCGCCTTTAACTCCTCCGCGACCACCCCTAGCCCCTCCGAAGGAGGGGAATAAGAATACGCCTCCGAGTTAGGCGAATAAGAAGACGCCTCCTTCGGAGGCGAATAATTCCCCTCCTTCGGAGGGGTCAGGGGTGGTCTCGGAGGAGTCAATGGTGGTTTTCCTACAAGTTATCGAAAAGGTCCAGTGTTTCTTTTCTTTAACCTAAAAATCCATCAACGCGACAAAAAAACTACAACGAAAAACCGCCTTTATACTCCTCCAAGACCACCCCTAGCCCCTCCGAAGGAGGGGCATAAGAATACGCCTCCGAGAGAGGGAAATAAGACTACGCCG
>JAITDV010000192.1 GCA_031282385.1 Planctomycetaceae bacterium
AAAAAGAACCAGCGAGATTGTACAGACTTCAAAAAAATTGTCGAGGGGGGGGATGACAAAATAAAAATCAAAATAGAATCTCTAAAATTTCAATTTTATAAACTGTCCACAAATTAAAATTTCATTTGCCTCCGCCTGCTTATTTATCGGCAAGCAGGCTTTTACGCTCTTGGGACAAGCAATTTATTGTACGAACAGAATACTTAGACCTTTTCTCTAACCTAAAAATACATCAACGCAACAAAAAACCTACAACGAAAAACCGCCTTTAACTCCTCCGAGACCCCCCCTAACCCCTCCGAAGGATGGGAATAAGAATACGCCTCCGAGAGAGGCGAATAATTCCCATCCTTCGGAGGGGTCAGGGGGGGTCTCCTACAGGTTAGCGAAAAGGTCTATTGGTCAGGTTGAATCGGCAATGTTTTTCTGATCGTTATATTTTTAATAAAATGGGAATTTTAAGTAAGGATAGCCAATTTTTAGTTTATGATTGTATCGATTATTTCTAAAATACCGATAATCACGGTACGCTTACAAAAATTTTAGTTGTGAGCGATTTAGAAAATGAATTTATAAATTTATACCAAAATTAATAATTTAAGGAATTTGTCAAAAGATGTTTTTGTTTGACACTCTTCACATGGCGGCTACTGCAATGAGCAGCAATCAACTTGGAATGCAAGTTGTAGGTCAAAATCTGACCAACGCGAATACGCCGGGTTATGTTCGCGAGTCGATGAACTTACAAACAAGCACCAGCCGTAGGATTGGAAACGGAATAACTATCGGCACAGGTGTACAAGTTACAGGAATTACGCAAGTTATTGATAAGTTTCTTGAAGAAAGACTCCGCAATTCCATCAGTGACTCTACAGCGTCCGCCACGCAAGAAAAATATTATTCTGAACTTGAGGCGTTATTGAATGAATTGACTGAGTATGATTTAAGCACGTCAATTGAGGCATTTTTTAACTCAATTGACAACATTCAAAATCATCCCGAAAACATAACTTACCGCCAAATGGCAACCGAACAAGGCGTAAAACTCACACAAGATATAAACCGAATCGCCGCCGAAATTACAAATATACAACGCGGAATCAATGTTGCTATCACAAATGCGGCTACGGATATAAATAAATTGTTGACCGAGATAAATGAGTTAAACAATGGAATTGCTTTGTATGAAGCAGGCGGGGCAAATAATTCAAGTGATGCAATTGGATTGCGAGATCAAAGGTTAGTTGCGCTTACTAAATTGTCGGAGTACATAAATATAAAAACTGTTGAGAATCCATTGAATGGAAGTGTTGCGATTTATTGCGGCTCTGATATTTTGCTTATGGACGGCGTGCAAAATGAGTTGTTTGTACGGCAACAATCTGGAAATAATGATACGGTTCTTTATACAGAAATTTGTGTCAAAAACACGATGACGCCTCTTGATGTACGGAGCGGCAATGTTGCGGGTTTGTATCAGGCGAATAAGGAAATTTTGGGCAATTTTAGTAACGAGTTGGATAATTTTGCCGGCGGATTAATTAACGAATTCAATAAAATTTATTCTTCCGGGCAAGGCTTAACCGGATACACGAACCTTACATCGTTAGTCGCATTCGACCAACCTAATCAAGCAATAAGCAGTTTTACAAACTTGAATCCGCCAATATCAAACGGCGGATTTTATATGCAAATTTACGACCCAAAAACAACAACGACTACCGATTATTATATTCCGGTTCAAGTTGATCAAGCACCGCAGATTGATCCGTTTTCGTTGAAGAAATCGCCGGCTGTTACGGGAACAAGTATCAATGATATTGCAAATGCGATTAATGCGATTAATGGAATCAGCGCGTCGGTAAATACGTTTGGTGAACTTGAGATTTCGGCAGGAAATTCAGGGTTGGAATTTGCGTTCGCAACTGATACGAGCGGTGTTTTGTCGGCAATTGGGTTGAATACTTTTTTCACGGGCAATTCAGCAAATTCAATCGGAATCAATGAAACTATATTGCGTGATCCGAGCAAATTCGCGGCATCGCAAAACGGCGTAGGACACGACACAAACAACGGCGTACTACTTTCCGCAATGTCGGTTAAATCGGTTGAGGGTTTAGGCGGCAGATCGGTTATTGATTTGTATGATAGTATTGTGAGCGAGGTGATGTTGTCGGCTGGTACAATGAAATCAATTGCCGCAACAGATTCTTTATATCAGGCGTCGCTACAGGCACAAAGAGATTCAATTAGCGGTGTAAATATTGATGAGGAAACTATACTCATGATGACTTATCAACGTACCTTTCAGGCAAATTCAAAATTAGTAGCAACTATAGACGAAATGATGCAAACTCTGATTGAATTATAGAATTTCCGAAATATTTCAGTGGAATTTTCGTTTTTTTTAAGTCAAGGTCAATGAGTAATGTAAGTATTATCAGCTCAATTTTCACTTGCAAGTCCCACAGGGACAACATCATAATAACCGGCGGCGAAACACAGCGTAACCGCCGGTTATTCATCATGCCGCCGCTAGCGCGGCTAAAAATAGATTTATTGATCAATTAACTCAAGGCAACTTCTAAAAACCTATTTTTGACGGAATTATCAAAATTTTCATAATAGACAAATTTAGACAATAAATTTATTTTATCCGCGAATTTGCACAAATTATTTAATAGACCTTTTCTCTAACCTAAAAATACATCAACGCAACAAAAAACCTACAACAAAAAACCGCCTTTAACTCCTCCGAGACCACCCCTAACCCCTCCGA
>JAITDV010000255.1 GCA_031282385.1 Planctomycetaceae bacterium
GGTTTTAAGGAAAATCTCGGATAAAACAATAACTATATTGCAAATTATAACTCTAAATTGCAACCAGATAAGCCCAGAATTTATAGCACCAAATGACTTTTTCAGGGACAACTAAATAAGCAGGCGGCGGTAGAGGGAATTTAATGCAAGAACAGTTTTAAAAGTTACGTCCTCTGTTGCCGGATAATATCAACAGTATTCTATTGGAAATGCAATTACATCATTGAGCGAATTTGCGTTAAGAATATATAGTAGCAATCTGTCAATTCCTAACGCAGTTCCGCTTGCTGGAGGTAAGCCTGATTCCATTGCTTGTAGTAATCTGCTCTCAACCGGAAATTGTAATCCGCCATCTTCAACTCTAATTGCCGTAACTTGCCTCAACCGTCTGCGAAGTTCTGTTGAATCAGTCAACTCATGGTAACCATTCGCAATTTCAATTCCACCAAGAAAAAGTTCAAAACGCTCACTAATTTTATTACCCTTACTATCCATACCGCACCGTGCTAATTGCGATTGTCCCTCTGGATAATCATAAACAATCACACTCTCAAGTTCCGGTTGCACTAACTCCGAAAAAAATAAATCCGTCCACGCAGATTCGTTACCATTGTGAATATACGATTCAGGATAATTAATTCCTCGCAAATCAGCTAGTTCTCGAAAATCCGCAATCGATAAACTCCGAAAACTTTGACCAACATACTGACAAAAAATCTCATCAAACTGCACAAATGAAATTGTCGGACAATTTTCTCTGATACATTTAAATACCGGATTGTCAAAAACTGACTGAATTAATTCCGCAAGAATATTCATTCCCATCTCATAATTATCACCCGCCCGATACCACTCCAACATTGTAAATTCAATATTGTGCAACTTGCCGCGATCACCGCGCCGAAACGCAGGACAAATTTGATAAATCGCATTCAAACCTGCCGCCAACAATCGTTTCATTGCAAATTCAGGCGACGTTTGCAAGTAATAATTTTGATTGCCATGATAATTCACCGGCAACGAATCATCTTTAACACAAATCGGCTCAACATAACGATCAACCAAAGTATCCGCTGATAACGCCGGCGTTTGAACCTCAATAAAATTACGGCAAATAAAAAACTCTCTTATCGTCCGTAACAACTCCGAACGATACCGAATATTTTCTATTGATGCAGTTGGTAAAAAATTTTTCATTTTTTGTTACAAAATCATTTGTTCGGCAAATATATCAGCGAAATCTGGAATAGTTGCCAAGTCAATTGGATGTGTGTGTTGGCGAATTGATTTTGTAATATCACGAATACGACTGTCAAATAACGCCATTCTCGCACCGGCAAGTGAAGTGTTACCGCACATTTTGACACGATCAATACCCAATTCAGACGGAATAAGCCCAAGCCGCATCGCCGACTCCAATCTTATAAAACTACCAAAACCACCCGCAAGATAAAAAACCGAAACATCATTCAAATTCAAATTGCGACATCGTAACAATAATTTAATCCCCGCACGAATAGCACCAACTGCAAGTTGAACTTGACGAATATCTTTTTGAGTTAACACAATTGCCTCGTTTGCACGCCCTGAATATTCCTCAAAAACAAGCACAAAAACCGGTCGCCCATCAACTATCCGCCACCGATTCAAAAACGGAGAATTTATCGTTACATTAAATTTACCGCTTGGCAAAATCAAATTGTTATTCAGCATCTCACAGACAATATCCATCAATCCGCTGCCGCAAATTCCAGTTGCCGGCAATCCTGCAATAGTTGAAATTTCTACTTCTGATTCTTTTATTGTTACATGATCAATTGCTCCCGGCGCAGCTAACATTCCATACTCAATCCTTCCGCCTTCAAACGCCGGTCCTGCCGCAGTTGCCGCCGTGTAAAACTCGCCGCCATGACACAAAACCAATTCACCATTCGTACCAATATCAATTAAAAACGTCGTCCGCTCATCAGACCACATTCCAACCGCTAAAACCCCAGCAACTAAATCACCGCCAACAAAACCGCCAAAAATCGGTAACGTTTCAATTGTTCCTGACTCAAAAATTGTTACTCCAATATCACTGCCTAAACAATCAGGATATTCAGAACAAACCGCCTCAAAAGGAAAATAACCTAACGACGACGGATCAATTCCAAGAAAAATATGTTCCATCACAGTATTACCCGCAACAATTACTCGCGAAATATTCGTTACGTTAATTCCAGACGCTTCAGCAAGAGATTCAAGCAACTCATTAATCACACGCACTATCAACGCCTGAAAAATAGCAAGAAACGACGGCTCTTCAATTATTCGTTGAATTCGCGCAATTACATCATCGCCGTAATTACGTTGCGGGTTGGCACAGGAAACAACAAACGGAAAATTCTTTTGGGCAACTTGTCCAAATTTATCAGACGCCGAATTCAACACATGAAGTTCAGCCGCAACTGTCGTCGTTCCAATATCAATCGCAACTCCAAAATAATCCGAATCCCGACCATATAAAACCGGAATATCACTAATAAAATCATGCGTTTGAATCACAATTGATTCACGTTTTTTTGATTCGTCTGGAATAGTAACAATCAGATTATTATCAACATTTGTCCGGCACGCGAGTAAAACTTGATTATCAATTATAACTTTGCATTTGCCACAAGTTCCATTGCCGCCGCAGTCACGCCGCAACGCAATACCGGCGTCAACCGCCGCAACATCAAGCCGTTCCCCAGCCGATACCTCAACTACACGCCCGGACGGTTGAAATTCAACACAATAAATCATTTCATTTCCGCTCGAAAAATTCTAAATTGCGGATTCGGTTGAATTTTCGGATCAAAAATTCAAATCAACAATTCTTGAAAGATGTTTAACAATATCGTAACCGTCCCAAATTACACTTATGTCAAGAGCCGAACCAATCGGAACAATACGATCAATACCGGATAACTTATAAGAAACAACCCAGTCGGCAAGCATTTCACCGTCCAAACCGAAATATGTCAACGTCTGATAACTTGAATTGATACATTCACACAACTCATCAAATTGACGTAAATCATATTCAAAAAAAAACCCGGATTGTCCGCGAAGTTTATCCGGTTCCGCTGGTAATTTGTTCAACAACACACGATACAACAGATTTTCATAACAAACCACAGACTCAATATCACAACATTCAATTGCAACCCGACACAGATGCGTATATTTATCAACAACACGAATATCAGGCAAAATATAATTTCTGCCTGTTATTGCGCCCGTTTTACCGTTTTTGGTTTTTGCATAAATGGCTTTCCAGAATTTTTGTTTCGCAAATTCATTAGACGATTTTAAATAATCGTTACAATAACCATTTGTCCAAATAATCATGTGCGGCGATGAACATGCGTTTTGATCCATTAAATATGTATCGTTATAAAAGCCGTCTGCTAACTTGTCCAATCCGGCATCATCAAGCCGATTTACCGCATCGGGATTGATCATACAAAACGAATATCTGTCTGCGAAAGTTATCTCAACACCGTTTGGCGCAATATTAAATTTTCTGATATTTTGAATTGTTTGATTACCGCCCCAGATTATCCTGCCTTGCGATTCAGCGGAAAATCTCGGTGTCAACTTATCATCACGCTCATAACGGACAAACGAATTCGATTCACGAATCAATTTATATTTGTCATCTTTCAACACAACATCAATTGCGTTACAAATAATCTCTGTTTGCGGAAATAATTTTGACGGAACGCGGACAATATTTGAGTTACCCGCAAGCAATCCAAACACAAATGAAAACGCGAAATTAACCGGTACATTGGACGGCGTAATATGAAAAACCGTTCCGCGTCCCAATCGTTTTTTGCCGTCTTCATACTTCGACTTCAATTTCATAATATGCGACCGCCGGCACCAAAAAGCAAAAGAAATTACATCTGCAAAATTTAATGCCGTTTTATCAGTCCGCAGTTGTTTTGACAAATCATCAAGAAATTCGACAATAACATCAGAATACGGAACATCTATTATCGTTACAATATTTCCACGATTGCCCGCAAGATATTTAACTGTAGAATTATCGTTACAATATCTATCTGAATCGTTTATTTCCGTGTTGGGATTTGTAGTCTTATCAATTTTCGTATCATCGGCATACAGTTCGGTTTTAACGGAATATGTGTCGCTGCAACCTCTGGATTCAGCATTTTTGATTCGCCCGTGTATTTTGAACGTCTTGCCAAGCCGTCCGCATTCACATTGATCAATACCGGTAATCTCACCGATGTCTTCTGTGAGAATACTTTGACCGGGATAACTTGTAGGCAACAATGATACAAGTTGAATCAATCCCGATTTATTTTTGGGCAACGGCTCAAAATCTTTTGTGTTACGAATAATCAGATCAGAAAATATAGATGTGTGTAAGTTACCGTGTTGACATTCCATAAAAATTGAGCCGGTTTGTTCTACCATACCGTAATAGTTGAATATTTCTTGAATGCCGACTTGCTCGTATAATTTTGATTTGAAAGATTCGTTGTTGACGGCTTGGTCGGCAAGTTTTTTCCAACCTCCGCCGTGAATAAGTATCGCATTGTCAAGCGGCAAATGAATACCTGCTTTTTTTAGCGGCAAATAGAAATGTTGCCAGATGATAAAAGTAAAACCAAAAAGTAAAATCGTTTCAGATTTATGTTTTGCAAGAAACATATTTATCAAGTCAATATCAGGATTCATCGCATCGTCAAGTGCATAAGCCGTATCAAATCCAAACATTGAAAACCCAAGAATACCCGCGCCGCGAGCCGAAAATGTTTGCCGATTATTGACCGCAGATTTCGAATCAATAATAAGCATCGGCATCCTTTTACCGCCAATAAAATCAGATACTATTCTTGCCAATACTTTTGTCTGATTCGCAGCAACTAACTTGTCAAGCATAATTTTTGAAACCGCTTGACCGGTCGTTCCAGATGATGTCATTGTTTTGACAATATCAGAACGATCAACACTCATAAGCTCATATTCCTTAAATAAACGAACAGGAATAAAAGGAATATCTTCAACACATTTTATATTTTCCGTTACAAAATTTAATGCGCGCAATATCTTGCCGTAAATCGGCGACGAAGAACAATGATAAGCAGTCAAATCTGTCAAACCGCGAGTATAAATTTCATCCTTTTCACATTGCGGCAAACCGTATGGCGAAAGCTCAAATAAACGCTTAACAATTTCACTATTATCTTTGATAACAATATTACTCACCGATTTTATTCAATAAAAAAATTGTAACTGTTCATGGATAATCTAACAGAACATTACCAATAAATGATATTTCGAATACTCTGCAGAATTCGGCAACACAAAGGCGTTAACGCCGGTTTTTCAATATGTAAATTTGCGAGGGATTGCGAAAATTTAAAGTGTGAACTGGTTAAAAAGGTTAAAATCAACGGTTGACTCGAAACAAAAAATTTCACTGTTTGCAAAAACAGTCACGAAAAATTAATTGCAGAACCGTTAAAAACCAATAGCAACAAAAGGGCAGAATGATAACAAACAAAATTTCAAATGTCAATGTATGCAAATATAATCATTACACTTGTTTTTTTGGTTTTTAAGACTGATTTCATATTTATCATGTCCAAAAAGTCAATTTTGTTACTTATGTTCATTATCAATAAATATTATGAAAAATTTACGGATTTTTCAGTCAATTGCTTATACTTCTTGAAAAATATATGAAGTACAAGTCAGAGCTACGTACTATTGCAACCGAAAAATTCCACATTCTATTAGACCTTTTCTCTAATATTAAAATCAAGAAATTATTTTTGGCATCGTCATTTAAATATGTTACAAATTTGTTTGCAACTTTTGTCGGTGAAGACCTGAATGATTTATCTGGAGAAACAGGAAACGCGGCGAAAATAAACAATATAACGATGGAGGCAAAATAGCAAAGATAAATGTAAAAAATACGGATTTACTCATTATTCAGTATAATAGACCTTTTCGCTAACCAGTAGGAGACCACCCCTGACCCCTCCGAAGGAGGGGAATAATTCGCCTTCCTCGGAGGCGTCTTCTTATTCCCCTCCTTCGGAGACCTCTTCTTATTCTCCTCCTTCTGAGACCTCTTCTTATTCCCCTCCTTCGGAGGGGTTAGGGGTGGTCTCGGAGGAGTTAAAGGCGGTTTACGTTGTAGGTTTTTTGTTGCGTTGATGTATTTTTAGGTTAGAGAAAAGGTCTATTCAAAAGTTGCGTCAACGGTTTTTCCAAGATATTGATTATCTGCTTGCTCAAAGACGAATCATGTTTCACTTTCTTCAATAGTGCTGTCTCGGCTAATGTTACTCTCATTGAACGTCCTCCCTTGCGGTATTTCCTTTTTTGGGTAGTATATATCGAAGTGTGCTTGTAGAATTTGCTAAATTATTTGAAATTATAATATTTGACTAAAGTGTCAAAAAAATAATTTTAAAAAATTAATGTAAAAAAAAAAACAATGTCAATTATTTACGGCGAATTTCTTGTCTGATTCAAAAGGGAACATCTGTTATAAATTAAATTGCCGAAAAGCAGTAGAGACAAATTTTCGTTATTTCAAAAACTAAAACTATACTGTTCGTACTATAAGTTGCTTGACTCTATAGCGTAAAAGCCTGTTTTCCGATAGGTAAGCAGGCGGCGATAAAGGAAATTTAAAGTGGGAACAGTTTAAAACCTTAAACAGGAGAAAAAATGATACGAAAGCATTTTTGGAGATTGTTATCGGTTACGGCGATTATTTTTGTTGCCGTATTTTTTCTTAACGCTGTAACTGCAACAGCACAAGTTTCAAAACTTAATCCGATTACGAATCCTTCATTGGAGGAGTTACGGAAAAATTTCAAAAATCCGCATCGGGATTTCAGTACAGGTCCGCTTTGGACTTGGAATGATCGTTTGACCGATGAACAAGTTCGCGGAACACTTCGCGATCTTGCCGGTCAACATGTTCGCCAAGTTTGGGTTCATCCGCGACCCGGTTTGATGACGCC